>CABQXG010000007.1 GCA_902468045.1 uncultured Collinsella sp. | reverse complement strand
TGATCGGACGTGCGCAGCGCGGTGACGATGGCGGCGCCCGTGGGCGTCACGAGCTCGCCGGCGACCGGTGCAGGCGTGAGGGCGATATTGCCCGCCTGACACAGGTTGACGACAGCGGGGACGGGAATGGGCATGAGGCCGTGGGCACAGCGGATGGTGCCGTGGCCCTCGGAGAGCGACTCGACGACAATATCTTCGATGCCCAGGTCATCGAGGCAGATGGCGACAGAGCAGACGTCGACGATGGAGTCGACGGCGCCCACCTCGTGAAACAGGACGGTGTCGGGCGTTTTGCCGTGAGCCTTGGCCTCGGCATCAGCAAGTACGGAAAAAATGGCGAGGGCACGACGCTTGGCACCATCGCTTAGCTGTGAGCCGTCGATGATGGCGGTGACATCCGCCAAAGAACGGTGGTGATGGTGGGCGTGATGATGGTTCTCATGGCCATGCTCGTGGCAATGTTCGTGCTCGCCATGATCATGATGGTGATGCTCATGCTCGTACGTGTGCTCGGCAGCTGCTTCGTTGCCGTAGAGCCAGGCCATATCGTGATCGTGGTTCTCGAGCTCCTCTGCAAGCTGAACGTCAAAGTCGCAGGCGTCGATGCCATGCTTGTTTACGCGCGTCACGGCAATCTCAAAGCCGTCGACCGGCAGCGTGGCGAGCTGTTCACGCAGGTGCTCCTCGCTGGCGCCCAGGTCGAGCAGGGCCGCGACGGTCATGTCGCCGCTGATGCCCGAGGTGCCGTCGATGATAAGCGTGTGCTGATGGTTGGACATGGAATGCTCCTTAACGGGCGCGAGGTGTGCCGGCGCCCAGATGATTGATAAGACTTGCCTGGTAGGCGGCGCCAAAGCCGTTGTCGATATTGACGACCGAAACGCCGCTGGCGCAGGAGTTGAGCATGGCGAGCAGCGCGGCTACGCCACCAAAGCTCGCGCCGTAGCCCACGCTGGTGGGAACGGCGATGACCGGACAGCTCACCAGGCCGCCGACAACGCTCGCCAGCGCGCCTTCCATGCCGGCGATGGCGATGACCACCTGTGCCTGGGCAAGTTCTTCGGCATGCGCGAGCAGACGGTGCAGGCCGGCGACGCCTACGTCGTAGAGGCGGTCGACCTCGTTGCCATAGAACTCGGCCGTCAACGCGGCTTCTTCGGCGACGGGCAAGTCGCTCGTGCCGGCGCAGGCGACGACGATGCGTCCGTTGCCGGTGGGGGAGGGCTTGCCGCCCACGAGGGCGAGCTGCGCGTCCGGGACATATCCCAGGTCGATGTCGTTGTCGAGGAGCTCCGAGGTGCGGGCTGCCTTTTTGGCATCCAGGCGCGTGACCAGGATGCGCTCCTGACCGGCATCGCGCAGTGCTTTGATAATGGCGGCAATCTGCTCGGCGGTTTTACCGGCACCGTAGACAACCTCGCCGGCTCCCTGGCGCACCCCGCGCGAAAGATCGAGCTGCGCAAAACCCAGATCGGCGGTTGGCGCCGTCTGGATGCGCGTGAGGGCGTCTGCCGGGGCGACTGCTCCGCCGGCAACATCGCTCAGCAACTGCTCAAGATCTCGCTTATCCATATATGTTCCCTTCGACGGCGCAAAGTCTAGCACTCAAAGGGTATGTTTCCGAACACTAAGACAAAATTGTTCGGAAACTATAGGACAGACTGATTCAATTGTTAGACGGATCGGCTAGTCGCGCAGGATGATGTCCATGGCGAGCATCAGGTTGCGCTCGTCGATGGCAAACGGGGCAGCTTCGCGCGTCTTGGGCTTGGCGCAAAACGCGATGCCCGTGCCCGCGGCCTGAATCATGGGGATGTCGTTGGCGCCGTCGCCGATCGCGACGGTGTGGGCCATGTCGACACCGCACTCAACCGCCCAATCCAGCAGCTGGATGAGCTTGGACTCCTTGGTCACGATGTCTGCCGCCAGCTTACCGGTGAGCTTGCCGCCCACGACCTCCAGGCGGTTAGCGAGGCAAAAGTCGATGCCCGCGGCGGCCACGATCTTGTCGGCGACCTCGTGAAAGCCGCCGCTTACCACGCCGACCTTCCAGCCCTTGCTGTGTGCCGAGCGCACAAGCTCCAGCGCGCCGGGGGTAAACGTCACGCGCTCAAAGGTGCGCTCGAATACGCTCTCATCCAAGCCGGCAAGCAGCCCCACGCGTTCCTCGAGCGCCTGCTTAAAGTCGAGCTCGCCGCGCATGGCGCGCTCGGTGATCTGCGCTACCTGCTCGCCCACGCCGGCCTCCTCGCCCAACAGGTCGATGACCTCCTGGTTGATGAGCGTGGAGTCGATATCCATAACGATGAGGCGTGCGGTCATGACGGGCCTTTCCGAGTGCGGTTGTATTGGGGCACATTGTCGCACGCCGCGCGCCTGAGCGACGGCCAGGCTGCGTCAAATGTTTCGTCTCCGTCAAGTCTTTGGGCAAGAGCTACTTTTTCGCGGCACATCGACGCGGGTGCGATAAGATAGAACGCCATGCCCGGCTGCGCGGTTTACGCAGGCTGGGCAAATCTGTACGACGCCGCCCGGAACGACACGGGGCGGCACAGATCCATAAAGGAGGATCACTGGTATGAGCCAGACCCGTCCCATCGATGAGCATTCCATGCACACCCGTACCTGCGGCGAGCTTCGCTTCGAGAACGTGGGCGAAGAGGTCACCCTCACCGGTTGGGTGAGCCGTCGCCGCGACCACGGCGGCCTTATCTTCTGCGACCTTCGCGACCGCGAGGGCATCACACAGCTCACCTTCGACCCCGAGCACTCCGACGGCGATGCCTTTAAGATCGCCGAGACCATGCGTCCCGAGTGGCCCATCAAGATCCACGGCGTCGTGCGCGCTCGTGGCGAGGAGACCACCAACACCAAGCTCGCGACCGGCGAGATCGAGGTCCTGACCGACCACGCCGAGGTGCTTAACACGTCCGTTACCCCGCCGTTCCAGATCGAGGACGGCATCGAGACCAGCGAGGACACCCGCCTGCGCTATCGCTATCTGGACCTCCGTCGTCCCGAGATGATGGCCAACCTCAAGCTGCGCTCCGACTTCACCTTTGCCATTCGCGAGGCGCTGCACAACCGTGAGTTCATGGAGGTCGAGACGCCCTCCCTGTTCAAGTCCACGCCCGAGGGCGCCCGCGACTTCATCGTCCCCAGCCGCATCCAGCCGGGTAACTTCTACGCCCTGCCGCAGTCCCCGCAGCTCCTGAAGCAGCTGCTCATGGTCGGTGGCGTCGAGCGCTACTACCAGGTTGCCAAGTGCTTCCGCGACGAGGACCTGCGCGCCGACCGTCAGCCCGAGTTCACCCAGGTCGATATCGAGATGTCCTTCGTGGACCAGAACGACGTTATGAGCGCGCTCGAAGAAGTCCTGTCCGATGCCTTCGGTCGCATGGGTGTCGAGATGCCCACGCCGCTGCGTCGCATGGACTACTGGGAGGCCATGGACACCTATGGCTCCGACAAGCCCGATACCCGCTATGGCATGCACCTGGTCGACCTGACCGACATCTTTGCCAACTCCAAGTTCAAGGTCTTTGCGACCGCCGCAAACGAGGAGGGCTCTGTCGTCAAGGCCATTAACGCCAAGGGCGCCGGTGCCTGGGCACGTGCCAAGATCGATAAGCTTGCCGGCGTGGCCTCCACGTTTGGCGCCAAGGGCCTGGCCTGGATCGCCTTCCGCGAGGACGGCTCCATCAACAGCCCCATCGTCAAGTTCTTCTCGGACGAGGAGATGGCGGCTCTGCGCGAGCGCATGGACGTCGAGCCTGGCGACCTCGTGATGTTCGCCGCCGGCCCGCGCCTGCTCTCTGACGAGATCCTGGGCGGTATGCGTTCCCACATGGCCAACGCACTCGAGATCAAGCGCGAGGGCCACGACTTCCTGTGGGTCGTCAACTTCCCGCTGTTCCATTGGGACGAGGATCGCAAGGCCTATGCTGCCGAGCACCAGCCCTTTACCCTGCCGACCGAGACCGACATTGCCAAGATCGAGGCCGACCCGTTGGCAGCCGGTTCCTGCACCTACGACTTTGTTATGGACGGCTTTGAGGCCGGCGGCGGCGGTATGCGTATCCACAACGCCGAGATGCAGATGTCCATGCTCAAGCTCCTGGGCTTTACCGAGGAGCGCGCCGAGTCGCAGTTCGGCTTCCTCATGGAGGCGCTCAAGTTTGGTGCGCCCCCGATGGGCGGTTTCGCTTTGGGCCTGGACCGCGTGTGCATGCTGCTCACCGGTTCCGACTCCATCCGCGACGTCATGGCATTCCCCAAGACGGCCAGCGGCTCCGACCTCATGTCGGGCGCTCCGAGTGCCGTTAGCGGCGCCCAGCTCAAGGACGTCAGCCTGCGCCTGATGTAGGCGAGCGGCTACATATTGCCTGCAACGAGGGAAGGACGCGTGCCTTCCCTCGTTTTTATGCGTCGAGGTTGTGAGGGCATGGGGTGACCGGACGTCGCGGAAGCTGCGACCCGGAATCCAGCCAAATAACGGGACGCACTTTCCGGTTGAGCTTCTGGCGGAAAGCACATCCCAGAATCGGCGTTCGGAATGGGCCGGGCTTTCCGCTAAAGCAGCCTAGCGGAAAGCCCGGCCCAGTTTCCTACAGTGAGTCTCTCTGAACGAGCTGCATGTGCATGACGGTGGTGGTGGGCGCGGCGCCGTTAATCATATCGAGCGCAATGCCTGCGGCCATGCGGCCTTCTTCGCGAAGCGGCTGACGAATGGTCGTCAAAGCGGGGACGATGCGAGCTGCGACCTCGTGGTCATCGAAGCCCACGACCGAAACGTCTTTGGGTACGCTAATTCCCGCTTCGTTGAATGCGGCGATAACGCCGGTCGCGATACGGTCCGATCCGCATAGCACGCCGTCGGCATGTATTTCGCGCGCGAGCAGCCGTCGCGTGGCTTGGTAGCCGTCTCCGCTGCTCCATCCGGTATAGATGACATTTTCATCCGGAAGGTTTTCGCCCAAAATTGCACGGTAGCCACGAAGGCGGTCGACGACGGCGGGGTTATCCTGCGGCCCCAGCACGGCAACGATGTCCTTGCGTCCGCGATCTTTCATAGCGAGCGCCGCAAAGCGTCCGCCCTCTTCGTCGTCGGAGTAGACCGTCGAGAACACGTCGCGATAGGGATGGCCCTCGAGCTGGCCGCATAACACAGTGGGCACGCCCAGCTCGCGCAGCACCTCGAGCAGCTCACTGCCCTTGTAGGGCGAGACGTCGATGACGGCGTCAAACGAGCGGCGCTCAAAATGCTCGCGTGCGCGATTGCGCTCATGCGAGGAAGATGCCTGCAAGATCACGGGCAGGTAAGACGACTCCGAAAGTTCCTCGGTAATACCGCTTAAAAACTCACTGTAGGTGGCATCGCTAAACAGCTCGCTCAAAGGCTCGGTAACCAGTACGGCGATAATTTCCGTGCGTCCGACGGCGAGCGCCCGGCCGCGTGCGTTGGGTACAAAATTGACTTCCTTGGCAGCTGCGCGGACGCGTTTTTTGGTCTCCTCGCTAATGCGGGGCGAATCGTTGAGTGCTCGCGATGCTGTGGAGCGCGATACGCCGGCAGCTTCAGCAACCTCGGCAAGCGTGGGTGCGGTGCGTGCTGGTTGGGTCATGGCGTCTCCTGTGCAATTGGGTCGGTGGGCTATCGATAAGGGCTAATGCGGATACAGATTACTATAGCGCGCGTGAACGGCGTTCATGGTATCCGGTGACCGGTGTCGTTTTGCAATCAAACTGCGACTG
The DNA here is from genome assembly GCA_902468045.1 of uncultured Collinsella sp. Lineage (GTDB taxonomy): Bacteria > Actinomycetota > Coriobacteriia > Coriobacteriales > Coriobacteriaceae > Collinsella. The sequence continues at coordinate 9,994 of CABQXG010000007.1, read as the reverse complement.
AGCACGGCATGTATGGGCGAGACATAGGTAGGCGCGACAGTTGCCTGTGAGCTCAAGAACGATGCCCTGTGCTGTGTGCCTAAGCTTAGGGTGACATAAGTAGCATGGTTGTACAACCGGTTGCACCGTTAATCCGGCAAAATCGACCGTTCGGCGGACAACCGGTTGCACAGATTTTTGTACCGCCCGTAAGATAAGGACAACCGGTTGCACAAAGAAGCACTACGATGACGAAGGAGCATCACCATGGACGCCATTAACGATTGGGAAAACCAAGCGCTCGCCCACAGGAACCGCCTGGCACCCCATGCGTACTTTATGGGTTATCAGACCGCCGATCTCGCCGCTACGTACAGCCGCGAGCTGTCGCGCGGATTTGTCCAGCTGTCCGGCTCGTGGCAGTTCCGCCTTTTTGAGGGTCCCGCGGCCGTCTCCAACAAGGCGCTTTGCACGTACGAGCCCGAGTGGGATCACGTGGAGGTTCCGCACCTGTGGCAGGTAGACGGCTATGGCAATCTCGCCTATACCGACGAGGGCTTCCCGTTCCCGGTGGATCAGCCGTTCGTTCCCTCCGACGACCCCACGGGCGTCTACCAGCGCATCGTCAACCTTCCTGCCGTGCCTGCCGGTGCTCGCGAGATTATTCGCTTCGACGGTATCGAGAGCTACGGCGAGCTGTATGTCAACGGCAAGTTTATCGGCATGACCAAGGGTTCGCGCCTGTCCGCCGAGTTTGACGTGACCGACGCGCTCGTCGAGGGCGACAACCTGTTTGCGGTCAAGGTTCTGCAGTACAGCGATGGTAGCTACATCGAGGACCAGGACATGTGGTGGGCATCGGGTATCTTCCGCGATGTGTACCTTATGCAGCGTCCCGCCGCGCATCTGGTCGACTTTAGGTTCCGCACGCACCGCGAGGGCGATGCCGCTCTGATCACGCTCGATACGGTTGCCGAGGGCGCAAGCCGCGTTGTGTATGCGCTCAGCGATGGCCAGAATGTGGTCGCTACAGGCGAGTGCGTCGACGGCCATGCCGAGTGCAGCGTTGCCGATGCCCACTTCTGGAACCCCGAGGACCCCTTCCTCTACGACCTTACGTTTGAGGTCTACGACGGCGACGAGGTCAGCGAGTACGTTCCGCATCGCCAGGGTCTTGCCGAGGTGACGGTCGAGGGCAATCATATCTACCTCAACGGCACCTACTTTAAGATGCATGGCGTCAACCGCCACGATCACGACGATCACAAGGGCCGCGCCGTGGGCTTCGAGCGCATGCGCCGCGACCTGGAGCTCATGAAGCAGCACAACATCAACGCGGTGCGCACGTCCCACTACGCCAACGACCCGCGCTTCTACGAGCTGTGCGACGAGTACGGCATCATGCTGGTCGCCGAGACCGATATGGAGAGCCATGGCTTCGAGAATATCGGTAATATCGCCCTGGTCACCGACGACCCTGCCTGGGAGCCGGCTTACGTTGACCGTGTTGAGCGCCTGGTGATGCAGGAGCGCAACCACGCATGCATCATCATGTGGTCGATGGGCAACGAGAGCGGCTATGGCTGCAACATCCGCGCGATGTACGCCAAAGCTCACGAGCTCGACGGTCGTCCGGTCCACTACGAGGAGGATCGCAACGCCGATACCGTCGACGTCATTTCCACGATGTACTCCCGCGTGTCGCAGATGAACGACTTTGGCGAGCATCCGTTCCCCAAGCCGCGCATCAACTGCGAGTACGGCCACTCCATGGGTAATGGTCCCGGAGGCCTGTCCGAGTACCAGGAGGTCTTCGATCGCTGGGATTGCATCCAAGGTCAGTTTATTTGGGAATGGTGCGACCACGGCCTGGCTGCTGTGACCGAGGACGGCGTTGCCTACGACATGTATGGCGGCGACAACGGCGATTACCCCAACAACAGCAACTTCTGCATCGATGGCATGGTGTTCCCTTGGCAGCAGCCGAGCCCGGGCCTTACCGAGTACGGCCAGGTCATCTGCCCGGTCCGCATGGCTTATGACGCCGAGGCAGGCGAACTGACCGTCACCAACAAGCGTTGGTTTACCACCCTCGAGGATGTTTGCCTGTCGGCCGAGACCCTGGTGGACGGCGATGTGGTCTGCCGCAAGACGCTCATACCCGGCGCGGTTGCCCCCGGCGAGTCCATCCAGCTGCCACTGGTGATTCGTGAGGCCGCAGTGGGCGAGACCCTGCTGACCGTGCACGCCTACACCATGGCGGCTCACGCCTGGTGCGAGCCGATGTTCCAGCTGGGCGCAAGCCAGTTTTCCATCGCAAACCATCCGGCGCCGGCCATCGCGCCCCCCACTCGTCCTGAGCTTACGGTCGAGGAGACCGAGCAGGAGATTCGCATTCACTCCCTCAACGGCGAGCTGACCTTCAGCAAGGTCAGCGGTACCGTGAGCGAGTGGAAGGCATCCGGCCGCGACGTCATGACCTCCGGTCCCCAGGTTGGTTTTTGGCATCCGCTCGTCGACAACCACGCCCAGGAGTATGACTCCCTGTGGAAGGACAACTTCATCGATGTGATGCAGACGTCCACCCGCAAGGTTTCTTGGAAGCAGGATGGCAATGCGGTCGTCGTTACCGTGAGCCAGCGTATCGCTCCTCCCGTCCGCGCGTTCGGCATGCGCGTCGAGCTCGTCTACACCGTGCTTCCGAGCGGTCGCGTCGACCTCAAGGTTTCCGGAGAGCCCTACGGCGACTATTCGGACATTATCCCGCGCATCGGCATCTCCTTCGAGGTTCCCGGTTGTGATCGTGCCGTCGAGTGGTATGGCCACGGCCCGGGCGAGAACTATCCGGACTCGCTGCGCGCCAACCCAGTCGGTCATTACCGCACTACGGTCGACGACATGTTCACGCCCTACGTTATGCCTCAGGACTGCGCCAACCGCGAGGGTACCCGCTGGGTTGCCCTGCGCTCTAGCCACGGTGACGGCGTGCTGGTGACTCGTCCAGCCGACGCCGCTTCCAACCCGTTCTCGTTCTCCGCATGGCCCTATAGCTGCGAGGCTATCGATAATGCCAAGCATGTCTACGATCTCGTCCCGGGCGACACGGTTACGGTCAACATCAACGACCGGCTGCTCGGCCTTGGCTCGAACTCTTGGGGTTCCGAGGTGCTCGATTCCTATCGCACCCGTTTTGAGAGCTTCAGCTTTGAGGTGTCCCTGCGACCGCTGACGTCTGCTGATTTGGCTCAGGCGCTGGCACCCATTAAGGAGGCATAAGTCATGCATGTCTTTAACTCGCGTGCCGATTTCGACGCCCAGATGAAGTCCGTCAAGAAGTGGATGCGTACCGGTCAGGCACTCGACGGCGTTTCTGAACTGCAGCACGATGTGGCGTACTCTATCGGCGACTCGCTGGTGTATTGGTGGGTGAACGCCCACGAGGCGGCTACTGCCGATCTGGTCGGTCACCGTCGCTACCATGCCGTGCTCGCCCCGCTCGACGGCGATCTGACCGTCGAGGTGGCTTCCAAGGCCGATCTTACCTGTACGCGCGCCTACAGCGATATCGATGATCGCGAGCGCTTTGAGGGTACGGGGGAGACCGTGACGATTCCCGCCGGCGGCGTTGCCGTCGTCGAAATTGACGAGGCCTACCGTGTCGTGGCCGATGCCGCGGATCCCCGCGTCGTGGTACTGCACGTGACGGTCGAAGGCTATTCCTTCCCCAACAAGTAGTATTCGTCCGTTTGGACGTTTGCTTCGCGCCGTTAAGGGGGATGGCTTTGTTGACTCCCTTTTCCCCATTCCCCTTAGCAGGTGCGCCGTCCGCGATTGCACTTGCAGCTCGGACGGTTTTAGATGACATTTAACAGATGATTGGGAGGGCTTATGAGCTCTGAAAAACGAGGAACGATTGGTTCGTTTGCTCTGCTGGGCATGACGGTCGCCGCCGTGTTCGGTATCAAGAACATCATCAACAACAACGCGGCCATCGGCTTGGCAGCAGCGCCGTCGTTCTTTTTCGCCACGCTTTTGTACTTTGTCCCCTATACCCTGGTTACCGCCGAGTTCGTCGGCCTCAACAAGGACTCCGAGTCTGGCGTGTACGCATGGGTTAAGACCTCGATGGGTGGTCGCTGGGCGTTCCTGACGGCATTTAGCTACTGGTTCGTTAACCTGTTCTTCTTTGCGTCCGTCCTGCCCAACGTCATCATCTACGCGAGCTACGTGTTCTTTGGTGCCAACGCCGAGCTTTCGCAGCTGTGGATCACCATTATCGAGATCGTCGTCTTTGCTATCGCCACGTGGGTTTCGACCAAGGGCGCTAAGTGGATCGGCTCCATTTCCTCCTTCGGTTCGACCGCGGCTCTCGGCCTGACCGCCGTGTTCATCCTGCTGTCCCTGGCTGCTGCCTTTGGCGGCGTTGAGTTCGCTACGGCTCCTACTCCCGCTAACATGGCTCCCGACATGAGCAACTTCGCAACTGCGTGGGGCTTCTTCGGTACGCTTGCCTGGATCATCCAGGGCGTTGGCGGCGCTGAGTCTGTCGGCGTGTTCCTTAATGACCTTAAGGGTGGCGTCAAGGCCTTCGTGCGCACCGTCGTTATCGCCGGCCTGACCATCGGCCTTCTGTATGCAGGCGCTTCGCTGCTGGTTAACCTGTTCATCCCCGAGGGCGGCGTTGCCATCTCCACCGGTATCTTCGACGTATTCGGCGCTGTCTTTGCCCACTTTGGCATTCCCATGGAAGTGTCTACGCGCGCCATCGGCTTGATCCTTCTCGCCGCCACGCTGGGCTCCCTCATGATGTGGACCTCTGCTCCCATCAAGGTTTTCTTCACCGAGATCCCCAAGGGCGTCTTTGGTAGCAAGATCGTCGAGCTCAACGAGCATGGCATTCCTGCCCGCGCCGCTTGGCTGCAGTTCGCCATCGTCGTTCCCATCCTGATCATTCCGGCCCTGGGCTCCGGTAACCTCGACGACCTGCTCATGATCGTCACCAACATGACTGCTGCCACCGCTCTGCTCCCACCGCTGCTGATTTTGCTTGCCTACTTTATGCTGCGCAAGAACTTCGACGCCGCTCCCCGTGACTTCCGCATGGGCTCGCGCAGCTTTGGCCTGGTCGTTGCCGCATTCCTGCTTGTGGTCTTCTGCTTCGTGCTTATCTGCGGCACCATTCCGCTCGATCAGCCGCTGTGGCTGACGCTGGTCTACAACGTTGGCGGTGTGGTTGTCTTCCTGGGCCTTGCCGTGATGTGGTACAACCGCTACATCAACCGCCTGCGCGAGACCGATCCCGAGGCCGCCGAGAGCGAGCTGCGCCCCTCCGTCCTCGACATGATGGAGTAGCGGCTAGGATTAATCTACGGCTTTGGAATAGATCGATTCCCTTTCCTAAGGAGGGGCCTTACGAGGCCCCTCCTTTTGTGTTTTGGGGCATGGTTTTGGACCCCGTGGTCAAAAAATGCCAAATATGAGTACTGTTGCAAAAGAGGTGTCATATTTTTCGGCCTGCTCTGAGCGAAAATGGGCTCAAAATCAATTTATCTAACCCCCTTTAAAAGGCGTTTGACGGCTTTCAACCTCTTCGAATCGCTCAAATTAGGCAATTTGCTCTCGATTTTGCTGCTACTAAATTGATGACAGTACTCATATTTGCCACTTTTTGACCACGAGGTGTTCAGAGGAACTCTCGAGAAGCATCTAACGGTACAATAGCTACCACGTGGCTGGGTTTTGCCGGCCGAATGTGCGATGCCGCGGGAGGGGACATGGTCGAGTTTACAAAGACGATTAAAGATCCGTTGGGACTGCATGCCCGCCCGGTTGCGCTGCTCTATGACATCATTGCCAAGCATCGTAGCGACGTGTCGGTCAGCATCGGCGACCGCCATACCGACGGTCGCGACGTTATGGGCCTCATGGCTCTCTACGGCGAGTGCGGCGAGGACATCATCTTCCGCGTTTCGGGCGTGGATGAGGCTTCCTGCGTTACGTCGATCAGGAATCTCTCGCTCTAAGCATGACAGGGTGCGGCAAAGGACAGCTCTTTGCCGCACCTTTTTGTTTCGTATAGGAAACTTTTTCGAAATCTGAATGGGGACCCTTTCCAAAAAGTTAACCACGTGTTAGTTTACTAAAGCGAACATAGACGTGGTTAACTTTTATTGCGTCGATGTTGAGGACGAACTGACGTTAGGAGCCACTCATGTCTTGCGGACCGCAGATGCCGGCAATGCCGCTTTCGATGGTAAAAGCGGGCGAAACCGTGCGCGTGTCTCGTGTAAAGGGCAATGAGGACATGAAACACCACCTCAAGGACCTTGGCTTTGTCGAGGGCAACGAAATCCACGTGGTGAGCTCGAGTGGTGCCAATATCATCGTCACGGTGCTGGGCGCACGCTTTGGCATCGATTCCAAGGTTGCCATGCACATCATGACCGTCGGTTAGTCCGCAGCATTTCATAAAAACCGAAAGGGGGACAAGAGGATGAAGACGTTGGGTGACGTTAAGGTGGGCGAGAGCTCCACCATCGTCAAGCTTCACGGTGAGGGTGCGCTTCGCCGCCACCTTATGGACCTGGGGCTCATCAAGGGCACTTCGTTCAAGGTCGTGAAGGTTGCACCGCTCGGTGATCCGGTCGAGATCAACGTGCGCGGCTACGAGCTTTCCATCCGCAAGGAGGAGGCGGCCGTCGTCGAGGTCCAGTAAGGGCTCGCGGCGTGTATTTCTGCAGGTAAAGTTAGGTATTTCTAACTTAATGCAGCAACTTTGAAGCACATTATCCAGCCTGCGCGGAGAAAGCAGCGCAGGCACACAAGGAAGAAGGATTGAATGGCGGATTCTCAGATCCATGTCGCGCTGGCGGGCAACCCCAACTGCGGCAAGACCACGCTTTTCAACCTGATCACCGGCGCCAACGGCTACGTTGGCAACTGGCCCGGCGTCACGGTTGAGAAAAAGGAAGCCAAGCTCCTAAGCGACAAGAACGTTACCATTACGGACCTCCCCGGCATCTACTCGCTTTCCCCCTACAGTCCCGAGGAGCAATGCTCGCGCGATTACCTCATGAGCGGCGAGCCCGATGTGGTCGTCCAGGTTGTCGATGCCACCAACCTCGAGCGCAACCTGTACCTGGCGCTTCAGGTTATCGAGACCGGCCTGCCCGTAGTCGTCGCCCTCAACATGGCCGACTTGGTCGAGAAGAACGGCGATAAGATCGACACGGACGAGCTCTCCAAGAAGCTCGGCTGCCCGGTCATGATGATCTCGGCCCTTAAGAACAAGGGTATCAAGGAGCTTTTCGAGCAGGTCAAGAAGTCTGCCGCTTCTAAGGGCCAGGTGCCGGAGCACAAGTTCGATTCCTCCATCGAGGACGTTCTGGACCACATCGAGAACAACCTGCCGGCGAGCGTTCCCGCCAACAAGCGCCGCTACTACGCGGTCAAGCTGTTTGAGCGCGACGCGGACGCCTGCAAGCTCATTAACCTTTCTAAGGAGAAGGCCGCTCGCGTGGAGGAGCTGGTCGCCCAGTGCGAGCAGGACTGCGACGACGATGCCGAGTCCATCATCACCGGTGAGCGCTATGGCGTCATTGCCCACATCATCGACGAGTGCATGACCAAGGCTCCGGCAAAGATGAGTGCCTCCGAGAAGATCGACCGCGTGGTTACCAACCGTATTCTGGGCCTGCCGATCTTTGTGGTCATCATGTTCTGCGTGTACTACATCGCCGTTTCCACCCTGGGCGGCACGGTGACCGACTTCACCAACGACCAGCTCTTCGGTACCGACGGCTGGTATGTGCTCGGCCAGGGCCGCGACGCCTACGATGCGGCCGTCGAGGCTGCGGGCGATAACGCCGATTCGGTCGACCCGGCGCAGTACGGCCCCTATGTCCCCGGCATCACCACCGTGGTGCACGATGCCCTCGTGGCAGGCGGCACCGAGGACGGTGGCCTAGTCGATTCGCTGGTCTGCGACGGCATCGTCGGCGGTTTGGGTGCCATCTTCGGCTTTGTACCGCAGATGTTCCTGCTGTTCGTCATGCTGTCCTTCCTGGAGGACTGCGGCTACATGGCCCGCGTCGCCTTCATCATGGACCGCGTGTTCCGCCGCTTTGGCCTGTCCGGTAAGTCCTTTATCCCCATGCTCGTGTCCTCGGGCTGCGGCGTCCCCGGCGTCATGGCCACCAAGACCATCGAGAACGAGAAGGACCGCCGCATGACGGTCATGACCACCACGTTCATTCCCTGTGGCGCCAAGCTGCCGATCATCGCCCTGCTCATGGGCTCCATCATCGGCGATTCTTCCACCACCGCCGCGTGGATTAGCCCGCTCTTCTACTTCCTGGGTGTCTTTGCCGTTATCGCCTCGGGCCTCATGCTCAAGAAGACCAAGCTCTTCGCCGGTCGCCCGACGCCGTTCGTTATGGAGCTTCCTGCCTACCACTTCCCGGCGATTCGCTCTTGGGCGCTGCACGTGTGGGAGCGCTGCTGGGCCTTTATCAAGAAGGCCGGCACGGTCATCTTCGCCTCCACTGTCGTGGTTTGGTTCCTCTCCAACTTCGGTAGCTATAACGGTTCCTTTGGCTTCCTGCCTGCCATGGAGGGCATCCCCGAGGAGTTCATGGACTACTCCGTGCTCGCCATGCTGGGCAACCTGGTTGCCTGGATCTTCGCCCCGCTCGGCTTTAGCACTTGGCAGGCCACCGCACTGACCGTCTCTGGCCTTGTCGCTAAGGAGAACGTCGTCGCCACCGCCGGCTCGCTGCTGTCCGTTGCCGACGCCGCCGAGACCGACCCGAGCCTGTGGACCGCGTTCGCCGGCATGTTCCCGACTATGGGCGCTTGCGTTGCCTTTGGTGCCTTCAACCTGCTGTGCGCTCCGTGCTTTGCCGCCATGGGTACCATCCGCAACCAGATGGACTCCGGCAAGTGGACCGCGATTGCCATCGGCTACGAGTGCGCCTTTGCCTGGGTTATCGGCCTGTTCATCAACCAGTTCTACAACCTGCTTGTCCTTGGCCAGTTTGGTATTTGGACGGTTGTGGCCATCGTACTGCTGGTTGCGATGCTCTTCCAGATCTTCCGTCCCATGCCCAAGCACGCTTGGACCGACGAGGACGAGACCAACACTGCTTCCGCCGCAGTTTCCGCTTAAGTCCGAATAAGGATCAACCCCTTTCCATGAGCCCGGGTGTCCCAGCGACACTCGGGCTTTTTGGTGCAATGGGGTCAGGTTTGCTTGCACCAATCTTAGGAGATGTGACATTTCCGCAGATAAAACCGAACAAAATAAACCTGTCCCTTTTTGGTAGGTGGAGAATGGGGTAAAGTAAGTGATGGCTAACTAGAGGAGGCTTGCTATGGCACCTATCGATATTGTTGTACTGGTCGTTATCGGTGTTGCGTTTGTCGCGGTATGCGTGCGCATCTACCGCAAGGGCACCTGCGCTGACTGCGCTCAGGGTGGCGTTTGCACGGGGCATTGCTCCAACAAAAAAACGTGCGCCGCACTTAAGGGCGTAGACAAAATCGCCGAAGACTTGGGCCGCGGTATTCATTAGCCGACCGGCGTTTGGGCATGTTTGACTGCGGACACGGCAGTTGCTGATACGATAAGTACGTTAGCAACTGCCGCCGAGCGGCTCAAACGAAAGGAACCCTGTATGGAGTCCTCCGCCTATCCGATGCTCTTTAGCCCGATCAAGGTCGGTACGACCGAGGTCAAGAACCGCGTCTTTATGCCGCCGGTGTCCACGAACCTGGCCGATCATGGCTATGTGACCGACGACTTGGTCGATCATTACCGTGCCCGTGCCAAGGGCGGCGTTGGCCTGATCATCACCGAGGTCGTGACGGTCGAGCCTACCTATACCTATCTGCCGGGTGACATGTGCTGCTACGACGACACGTTTATCCCTGGCTGGGAAAAGCTCGCTGCGGCCGTCCACGAGTATGGCTGCAAGATCATGCCGCAGCTCTTCCACCCCGCCTACATGGCCTTTAA
>CABQXG010000006.1 GCA_902468045.1 uncultured Collinsella sp. | reverse complement strand
AAGGAAACCTTAATTCCCAATACTTCAAATTCTGAAATTAGACAATGCATTTCTTGAGTCTTAATTGCAAATATCGGATTAATTCGAAATAATGAAAGACGATTAAGCTATTTGATTTCAAAGGGGCGATGAAGCGATGGCGTACAAGACGCTCGAAAAACTCTTTTATGCAGATTCAAGCTCCGATCGTTATGCTTGCCATGACGAGTTACTGCGCGAGCGCCTTACTGCCGACGGCACGGTGCGGACTGGAATTCACCTTGAGTATGGTGAACTGTTCGCTTGTGTTCCTTTGAACCTGTCCGTTGCTAGCGAGCGGATCCTCAGAAAAGAGCGAAAGATTTCCAACCTGTGGAACAGCTTGCCTTATGTGGCTTTGGGGGCCTCGATTCGTTCGCTGGTGCTTGAGGAGGTTGTTTTCAGCAACGAAATGGAGGGTGTGCACAGCACACGGCGCCAGATTGAAGCGGCGCTGGAGTCTGCGGAGGATGCCGCGGCCGAACTTTGCGGTGCCGCCGAAAAGGAGCACACTCCTTTTATTGAATTCGCTCGCCTCTACCTTCAGCTGGTGGATGGTTCAAGTCGTCCCGGCAAACCCGAGGATATCCGCGAGATTTTCGATGCCGTCACTAAGGGCGTGCTTGACCCGAAGGACCGTCCGGATGGCAAGATGTTCCGTTTGGGTCCCGTTGTGATTGAGAACAATCGGGGCAAGATTCTCCATCAGGGTGTTTCCTCGGAGCCCGAAATCATTGACCTCCTTGGCAAGATGATAGAGTTGGGCAATCGCGAAGATGTCCCAAGCCTCTATGCAGCCTCAATCTGCCATTTTCTCTTTGAGTATATTCACCCCTTCTATGACGGTAACGGGAGAACGGGGAGATATCTTCTCGCGTTGAGCCTGAACGAGACGTTGTCGCAGCCTACGGTGTTGTCGCTTTCCAGGACGATTGCTGAGAATAAAACCGCATATTACAAGGCGTTTGACGTGGTGGAGAGGCCCCTTAATGGCAGCGATGCAACTCCGTTTGTTGCAATGATTCTTGATTTGGTCGAGCAAGCGCAAGATGCCGTTCTGAGCGATTTGGCTGAAAAGCGCGTACAACTCGATGATCTTAAGCGGGCGATCGATGAGCTCGACGATACGTTTACCGAAAGGGCAAAAGATGTTCTGTTTTATGCGGCACAGATGCATATCTTCGGTGCCTTTGGCGAATCTACGCTTGATGGTGTGTCGAGCTATCTCGATGTGACAAAGCCGACAGCGAGTAGGTCATTGTCGAGCCTAATCGCTGCCGGATATTTAGAAAAGGTGTCCGCAAGGCCGCTCGTGTGCAAGATGACGGTGTTGGGACTTAATCTGCTCGGGCTAGAGTGAATATCGGTTATCAGACAAATGAACACTCCGAGCGCTTGCCCGCCATTCCTCCATGGTGTGAAATCGCTCTTATCCTATTGAGGCGCCTTTGAGGTCGCCAATGGACCGTTGCGGCGAGCGGTGAAAGTTATGATTCAATTTCGTTTGACACGTACGCCAGGAGTTCATCGTCTAAGGCCTTCAGAGAGTTCTTGATTTCCCGCCTGCGCTCGCGAGCCTGTTCGATTTTTGCATCACATTCTCGTTTTGCCTTGAATTCGAACGGGCTGAAAAAGGAACGTCTGCTCTTAAGCTCTCGAAGTTCGTTCCCCAGCCGGTCAAATTCATCTTCGAGCGCTTGTTTTTGCGTCTTTTTAACAGGATTATCTAACCAGTATTTGGCTTGGAGCTCTGCTTCTTTTTCAGCGCGCTCACGTTCCTTCTTCTTCTCGGGGTCGTATTCGTCACGCTTTGCCATGTCCTTTTCTAACTGTTCTCTCCGAAGCTGTTTTGCCTCATCGCCAAGGAAAAAGCCGTCGTTTGTTATTTGCCCGCTAGAGTACTGGCTGTAGTATCGGCGATTTGTTCGAACTTTGATACATAGCTCCTCGAGAGTGCACAATATGCCCCAGCATCTTAAGAGCATCTCGTCTGTGGCAGTGCCTTGTTTGGCGACTTTATTGTCAAAGAGGTCGATAGCTAAGCGAGTCGCTTCTATGCAACTATCGTACGCATTTATGCATAGATTAAGAGCTTCTTCTTCGTTGTCATAGTCGAAATCACCTGTCCCGTAGTAATCAAATACACGGACCTTGTTCCACCGTTCCGACCATGTGGAGCAGCCGTTGACCGCAGAGTTTAGGATCGTGATTGCAGCATTGTAATACATTGATGAAATGTTGCGCGCTGCAAGACCGGAAAGGTCTTCGGTAAAGGCGTCGAGGAGCTCTTCGATATTCTCGGGTATCTCGGCACTCTCCCCCTGCTCTTTGCTGAGCCTCTTTACGGCAGCCGTTTGTAATTCACACACGGCCTCTATATTTTTCCATTGGAGTTCACGCGACTGTAGGTGACGAATGAGCCCCGATTGAATTAACTCTAGATTCTTCGCATTCGGTAGATTTGCAAGTTTCTGGCAGAAATAGTCTATCTCAGAGTTTGTGATAGCTCGCAAATGCTCAATGAAACCTATCGCTATGTTTAGCGCGGCGTTTATCTCATCAAAATCTGATGGGGCTCGATTTAGCAGCTTTAGCATATTGATGCATGCTGCATTTGATTCCGACAAGCGATCGTTGTCAAACGTGAGCTGCCAGTCTATCGCTTTTGCCTTTATTGACCATGCCTCGGCGTTCTTAAGATCAATCTCGAGGGCCATGGAGGCATATTTCTCAGCATCAGCGTTGTTACCTGCTTTTTGAGCGGTTCTGGCCAAGGCGAGATATCGATTGACATCTTCAGTGCGGTCTGTTTTCACTGTGCCTTCAACTTGGACAACACCTTCGACCATCATTTTCTTTGCGGTTTCAAGCGTGTATTTCATACCGCAACTTTGACAGACGAAAAAGTCTCCATCCTTGATTATCTCTGTGCTACCGCAGAGTTCGCATTTTAGCGCTTTCATTTCGATTGCTCCATTTCATACCCTTTGCTGTTCATTTCCCGTATTAGTTTCTGCTTTATCTCAAAAACGTCATCCTTGTAAGGGAGATATAAGATGCCGTTTATATCGGACGGTTTTTCTATCGGCGGGTCGGCTTCTTTGAGAAGGATCGCGGTCCTAGACCTGCCGAATTTCATCAGTAACATCCCAAGCTCCAAAACTACGTTCTGGCGAGCTCTTGGCTGCGGTTGATCCTGTTCATTCTTTGGACAGCCTATATCGTCCGGGGTCATAAGTACTATCCCGAAATTAGCGCAAGGGATGTATTCCATTAGTTGTTCGATTACTGTTCGGCCCCCTATAGGCTGATTATCGAGGAAAATAGGCTCGAGATTTAACTCTTCGAGAAGACGCTGGAGTTGGTTTCGGGCGGTTTTATCGTGGCCGTAAACAACGAAAACTTTGTTGTTTGGTTCATCAATGATTTCATCTTCGATGGTTTTCCGGACCTGATCAGCGTTATTTCCTTGACAAAAGAAGCCGCCGCTGTCGTAGACATATACGGCTGTTCCACTCTCGAGCTTTATTCGATAGCCAATAGTTTTGTATCTCTGGGCCGTTTTTACCGGAATTTCTTTTGAAATAAGAAGCGAGATTAATTTATCCTTATCGATCATTAGCTGTCCTTGCTTGCTTTAACCAGTGCCGCTCTTTGCCTTATCAACGAAGTCATGCGCAATATTTTCGAGTTCGCACCTTCGATATCGTTTGATTCGATTGATTGCGATAGATCACGAAGTGCGCTCGATATTTCATCTTCAATTTGAGCGCTTGCTTCACAACTGGCGGGGTCGGCAAAGCTTGAAGTTTCCAAGAGGCTGGTCATTGATGCGCGCAACTCTGAAGGTGATTCATCTAGAAGCAGTCTTAGCTGAAGTTCAAGGTTCTGCATGGATTGCGATTTGCTTGAAACTTGGTTTTCAACAGTAGATGCGCGAGATTCGGAAGCGCCTGTTGCGAAGAGCGTGGCTGTCGCAGCGCTTGCTAGCAGAAAACTGAGAATTGGAATTGCTGGAAGCGCCTCTGTTTTTAACGCGGACCCTAGCATGCCTAACAACAATTGGACTGTAAACGATACGCCAATAACAAGTATCTTTGAGATACCAAATATCTTAAGATTCTTTTGGGGTCCAAATAACAAGGTTGAAACCACCAGGGCGAGCATGACCAAAGAGAATGTGCTCTCAATCCAAAAGGTAGTTGAGGGTCCAAATAAAAGTACGGCCACGCTTTCGATAACTATGAAGAGGGCTACGGGGATTGCTGCAATATATGCCTGCGTGTTCTTCATTATGACCTCCGTGCTCCGCATTCGGGACAGAACTTCTCGGTTCCAGAGAAGCGATATCCACACTCGGAACAGAACTTTGCAGCACTTTGCTGCGAATTGGTATCCGTAGGGATGGGCTGCGTCGCAGACGTGCCAGTCGCTTGTGAGAGTGCATCGGTCATAACTGACCCCATGGTCCCGCCGACACCGGCCATTACGCCCAGGCCAATTCCCATGTTTGCGTATTCGCCAGTCGCTTCGTTTTGGGCCATCTTTTCGGCAACATCGAAGCTGCGTTCCTGTTGATAGGTATAGCCCTCGATTTGCCGTTTTTCTGCGCGTGCTTTTGCGGAGATTACGGTGCGCTGCGCCGCAGTTTCTTGTTCGATAATGCTGACCTGTTGTTTTATCTGTGCTTCGCGTACGTCGGCATATTGCTTGAAATGGAGGTCCTTAAACTTCTCGTATACCGGATCACCTTCGGGTTTGACGATGGCGGTGACCAGCATTTGCGTTAATGAGAGACCGTATGCGGCAAAGTCGGGAAGCAGCTTGTTCTTAAGCGAGTCGGATAACTCTTCAAGGTGTGCATCAAGTTCGAAAATGGAGAGTTTTTGTTCGGTAATTACTTGTGCAAGATGAGTTTTTATTCGAGTTTGCAGGAAAGCTTTGAAATAACTGATCAGCTTGTCCTGGGAGAGCAAAGCTTCGGTTCCAACAAGCTTGAGAAGGAGCCTGCGGGGCTCTTTTACAGCAAGAGCCATCTCTCCGGACGCCCCGAGCGAGAGCGGAAATCCATAAGTCGGTTCCATGAACTGAATCTTGGAATTGGTTCCCCAGCGGATGCCCATTTGCTCGATGAGGTTAACAAAGTAGACCTCTGAGTGAAACGGGCTGACACCACCGGTCGTTATCTTCGAAATGCCGTTCAGTAACGGTAGATTTTGAGTCTCAAGTTCATGCCTGCCTGGTCCAAACGAATCCAGGGCCTGTCCATTAAGGAAGAAAATTGCTTCTTGGGTCTCGTGAACAATGAGTTGCGAGCCCGTATTGAAGTCTTCTGAGGGGTGTTTCCAGATAAAAGTTTGGTTATTGCCCTCATATTTGATGACATCCGTGATGCTCATAGTCACCTTGTTTCCATGGTTAGTAATGTTGATTTGCTAAGATAGCCGTCGTTGCTACGACGGCAAAAGTGGTGCTGAGACCCAGGCGCAGGATGTCGCCGGGGTACAGCTGGGCGGGCGCTCCGGAGCTGATGTCGAGTTCGTTGTTGTCGGCTGTTCGAATCAGATGCGTGCCGTTGGTCGAACCGAGGTCTTGTGCGTACCAAGCATTGTTCTCGGCGAAGATACGGAGATGCCTGGCGGAGACATCCAGCCCAACATCGGTGACAGCGCCGTCTTCGAGTGCGAGCGCTCCGATGATGGAGCCCATGGCAGAAGGCTCAATGACATAAGGGCCGCCGATGACGAGTTCGTTATCGATCCTGATAAGGCCGATCGCATGTTCGGTGCCCGTTTGTTTTAAATCGCATGGACAGAAAGAAATACTTGAGGGGGTAAACGACCTGGCATTCCCGGCGAATTCAAAGCGGTTCCTGATGTACGCGATAGCACGGGCCGGATCGCACCAACAGGCGGTCGAAACAACGAGCGTGATTGAGATAAGAGCCCTGTCATCTTTGTCTGGCTGGCAGCTGACGAGGCGCGAGGCGGCGTTCCGGTAAAGGAGCCCATTACGCCCACAGGCACTGAGCGCTTGAGCCATCGCGTCAGTCGCTGCCGCAATCATGGTATAGATGTCGGCGTTCGAATACCCTTTTTCCTGTAGCTTGTGCAGGATTTGATTCGATGCGCAGGACCAGTCGGCAAAGTAGCGATCTTCTAGGGAGCTCGGCTGCGAGTGCACAATCGTGCGCGAAAGCCAGCTGGTATCCTGTGCCATTTGGGCGGTGGGCTGTCCATTTGTTAACGGCAGATCGGATAGTAACAGTTCAGCAAGTGCGCGATGGCTCAGGGTAAATGAAGTCTTGAACAGGGAGAACATGACCTCGAGCGGTGTTTGCCGTCTTGGCATGATATTCTCCCTTCCTTGACCCTATACGCTAAATAAAGGATAAGGGTGCCACTAGCCGATTTTACTGTGCAACAAATTGCATGTCGGTGAGCGGTCGTGCTGCCTGATGCGCTTGCTCCAGCATGAGAGCTGGTTATCTTAGGGGAGCTATACAGTTTCGTTTTGATTAGGATGGCATGACTAAACCGCCCTTCGGGAAACTGTGTCCCGGAATGTCCAGATTGGGATGTAGCTTCCGCGAGAGACCCGTTGCGGAAACGGTGTCCCAGAATCGGCGTTCGAAACGGGGCGCAGTTTCCCTTTCATAACAGGAGAAGGCGCGCTGTCTGCAGTTGATTCAGACGGCGCGCCTTTTTGGTTGAGCTATGTTGAGGCTTGAAGCCAAAGCTTGTGGCTCCTTAGGAGCGGGCGGCTCCGTCGACGGGGAGCACGGCGCCCGTGACATAGGATGACATGTCGCTCGCTAGGAAAACGAAGGCGTTGGCGACGTCCTCGGGCTCGCCCATGCGACCCAGCGGAATGGTGGCGATGATGGGCTTGATGACCTCTTCGGGTAGGTTGGCGACCATGTCGGTCTTGGTTACGCCTGGGGCGACGGCGTTGACGCGAATACCCATGGGGGCGAGCTCGCGCGAGAGCGACTGGACCATGCCGTTGACGGCAAACTTGGACGTGGGGTAGCCGACGCCAGAGGGCTGACCGTACTTGGCGACCATCGAGCTCGTGGTGGTGATGGTGCCGCCGTGGCCGGCCTCGGTCATAATCTTGGCGGCCGCCTGGTGGCCGTTAAAGACGGCGACGACGTTGAGGTCCATGACCTTTGCGAACTCCTCGGCCGTGTAGTCCAAGAGAGGCGAGCGCTGGGAGATACCGGCATTGTTGACGACTGTGTCCAAGCCGCCCATGTCGGCGGCAGTCTGGGTAAAGGCCTCGGTCACGGCTTCGAGTGAGGTGAGGTCGCAGGAGCGGCCCCAGACCTTGGCGGCGGGATAGGCGGCTGTCAGCTTCTCAACGGCCGCATCGGCGGTCTCCTGACGCGAGCCAAAGACGGTGACGGCGGCGCCCTCCTCGATAAAACGGCAGGCGATGGCATAGCCGATACCGCGTGTGCCTCCGGTGATGATTGCTTTCTTGCCCTCGAGCAACATGGTGCTTCCTCTCATCGCGGGCGGACATTCGCAGCACAGCGTAGCGGTAGCCGGAATCGGCCGCGTTTGCATATCGGTGAACGGTAGCCCGCGTTACCGATGAGCGGCTCGCGCAAATGTGCTCTGCCGTTGTGCTTGGGGCGGGAGACAAAAGGGCTCCCGTCCCACATCGGACGGGAGCCCTCAAGGCGCGTATTGCTAGGCGAGCGTTGGGCTAGTTCGCCATAACGCCTTCGGTCCAGGCCTCGACGTCCTCGATGCGCAGGACGTTGGCGACCTCGGCCACGCAGTCGACGCTGGCAAGCTCGGCGGCGGCTGCCTGGATATCCTTCTCGAGCGCGCGGTGCGTTAGGAAGATGACCGAGCAGGCATCGCTGACGCCCGATTTGCCGTCCTCGACCTGGTTGATGAGCGAGATCGAGATGTTGTGCTTGGCAAAGATGTCGACCGTCTCGGACAGGGCGCCTACGCGGTCGGCGACTTTCAGGCGCACATAGTACTTGGTCTGGAGCTCGTCCATGGGCTTAAAGGCGAGGTTGTGACCATAGGGCTCAATCTCGGGCAGAGGAGCAACGCCGCGGCTGATCTGCTCGGAGAGCGACAAGATGTCGCCCACGACGGCGCTCGCGGTGGGGAAGGAGCCTGCGCCGGCACCGTAGAACATGGTCTCGCCCACGGCGTCGCCTACCACGTAGACAGCGTTCATGGCGCCGTTGACCTTGGCAAGCATGTGGTCGGCGGGGATCAGCGTGGGATGCACGCGGACGTCGACGCCGGCGTCGGTGTTGCGTGCGATGCCCAGCAGCTTGATGGTGTAGCCGAGCTCGCGGGCCTGGGCAATGTCCTCGGCGCCGATGGTACGGATACCCTGCTGGTAGACATCGTCGGTGGTTACGCGGGTGCCAAAGCCGATGGAAGCGAGGATTGCCGTCTTGCTGGCGGCGTCGAAGCCGTCGACGTCGGCGGACGGGTCGGCCTCGGCATAGCCCTTGGCCTGCGCGTAATCGGCGCCCTCGGCGTCCATGCGTGACAGGATGTAGTTGGTGGTGCCGTTAAGGATGCCGGCGATGGTCAGGATCTTGTTGCCCACCAGGTCATGCTCAAGCGTGCTCACGATGGGGATGCCGCCGCCGCAGCTGGCCTCGCACTTAATCTGCACGCCACACGCGCGCGCCTTCTCGGCGAGCGTCTCAACATGACGGCCCAGCAGGGCCTTGTTGGCAGAGACGACGTGCTTGCCGTGCTCAAAGGCAGTGGTGAAGATCTCGGTTGCGGGATGCTCGCCGCCGATGAGCTCGACGACGATGTCGACGGCGGGGTCGGTGACGACATCGTGCCAGTCGCTTGTAAAGGCCTCGCGCTCAATGCCTGCCGCCTCGGCCTGCTCCCAAGCAAGCGCACAGGCGCGGGTCAGCTTAAGGTCGATACCGTAGGCTGCCAGGTACTCATCGTGGTGGCTCTTGATCAGACGGGCCACGCCGCCGCCGACGGTTCCCAGACCGATGAGGCCGACGTTCACGGTGCGCAGGGGTTCGCTCATAGATAGCTCCTTCGTGCATCTTATGGATGGATTAACCGCTTAAAGGTTGAGTGCATTCTAACGTGAACCGAGGGCGCGTGCTCGCCAGGCAACAGGAGTCGCACAAAACGGCACCCCCGAAACGCTGCGGAAACATTGGAAACATGCTCGCTACAAACGAAACTCCGTAACAAACTGTCAACGTTTGCGCCATAAGGTTTGCCCCGTACCGCAAGACGGCCGCACTGCGGCCAGCGAAAAGGGGGACACCATGTTCAACATCAACAGCACGCTCAGCCGTAGGAACTTTCTCGCCGGCGCCGCGGCGCTCGGCAGCACCGTGGCACTCGCTGGTTGCTCGTCGGGTGGCTCGGAGGGCGGCTCCGCCGATGACGGCAAGACCTTCAAGATCGGTGTCATCGGACCTCTGACCGGCGCCGCGGCAACCTATGGCGTTTCGGCCGAGAAGGGTGCCAAGCTCGCCGCCAAAGATTTCTCGACCAAGGACCTCAAGCTCTCGCTTAAGTCCGAGGATGACGTCGCTGACGGCGAGAAGGCTATCAACGCCTTCAATACCCTGTGCGACTGGGGCATGCAGGCTCTCGTCGGCCCGGTCACCACCGGTGCTGCCGTCGCCGTCTCGGGCGAGATCGCCGACGATATGCTCATGGTCACGCCTTCGGCCTCGTCGCTCGACGTCACCAAGGATAAGACCACGGTCTTTCAGGTTTGTTTCACCGATCCCACCATGGGCGCCAGCGCTGCGAAGTTCTTGGCCGAGAAGTACGCGGATGCCAAAATCGCCCTGTTCTACAACTCCGGCGATACGTACAGCTCGGGTGTTGCCGATGCCTTTGCCGAGCAGGCCAAGGAGTCCAAACTTGATATCGTCGATACCGAGACCTTTAAGGACGATTCCTCCACGAGCTTTACCAACCAGCTCACCAAGGCCAAGGAGGCCGGCGCCACGCTCATCTTTGCGCCGATCTACTACACGCCGGCGTCCGTTTTGCTCAAGAACGCCAAGGACACGGGCTACGACATGACGCTCATGGGTACCGACGGCATGGATGGCTTGCTCTCTGTGGAAGGCTTCGATACCTCTCTTGCCGAGGGGGTGCTGCTCATGACCCCGTTCTCTGCCGACGATGAGAAGAACGCCGACTTCGTCAAGGCCTATAAGGATGCCTACGACGAGACGCCTAACCAGTTTGCCGCCGACGCCTACGATTGTGTCCACGCCATCGCCGAGGCCATCGACAAGGCGGGCATCGATATTACGGCCGATGGTGCTGACATTGCCGATGATCTTGCCAAGGCCATGCGCAAGATCAAGATTGAGGGCCTGACGGGTGAGCTCACGTGGAACGACGAGGGCCAGGTCGCAAAGCCCGCTACGGCCTATGTGATTCAGGACGGCAAGTACATCGCCGCCTAAGTGCATATAACGACACCGGTGGGGCCGTTTTATTCAGGGCAAGGACGCCTGTAACAGAACGGAAACATTACTTTCACACAATAAAGTGGCTAAACTGCATAAACTGACAGAAATACGCAGAATTATGGATAAATGGACAAATCCAAAGAAAAGTTGAAATAATCGCCACTTTCCTTAACTAAAGCGTCTAGTATTTTGCGAACGCCGAACACGGCGAAGGATGGCCTGTCGGGTAACCGAAACCCGACGAGATTTGAGAGGAGAGCCGCATGTCGAGCCTCACCGGTAAGTCATTGAACCCTGTTATGAATCGCAGGAGCGTTATCGCGAGCGCAGCAGGTCTGGGGGCGATGTCCATTCTAGCTGGTTGCTCCTCCAACGGCGGCGACAGCGGTTCCGCTTCAAGCGACGCTTCGTTTAAGATCGGTACCATCGGCCCGCTGACCGGCGCCAACGCGTCCTACGGCAAGTCCGTTACCCAGGGTGTCGAGCTTGGCTGCAAGGATTTCTCGACCAAGGAGCTGCCGCTTGCCAGCAAGGCCGAGGATGACCAGGCCGACGGCGAGAAGGCCGTCAACGCCTTCAACACCCTGCTCGACTGGGGCATGCAGGCCCTCGTCGGCCCGACCACCACGGGTGCGTCGGTTGCCGTTGCCGCCGAGTGCGGTAACGACCCCAAGACGTTCATGATCACCCCGTCCGCGTCCTCCGAGGACGTCACCGACGGCAAGGATTGCGTCTTCCAGGTTTGCTTCACCGACCCCAACCAGGGTGTCAACGCTGCCAAGTTCCTGGCGCAGAAGTATGCGGACGAGAAGTTCGTGCTGTTCTATAACTCCGGCGACGCCTATTCTTCGGGCATCGCAGATTCCTTTAAGGCCCAGGCCGCTGAGTCCAAGCTCGAGATTGTTGACGAGGAGACCTTTAAGGACGACTCCGCCACGAGCTTTACCAACCAGCTGACCAAGGCCAAGCAGGCCGGCGCCACCATGATCTTTGCGCCGATCTACTACACGCCGGCGTCCGTCCTGCTCAAGAACGCCAAGGACATGGGCTACGACGTCAAGATGATGGGCTGCGACGGTATGGACGGCATCCTGGGCGTTGAGGGCTTCGATACCTCTCTTGCCGAGGGTCTGCTGCTCATGACCCCGTTCTCCGCCGACGACGAGAAGAACGCCGACTTCGTTAACGCTTACAAGGATAAGTACGGCGATACCCCCGACCAGTTTGCCGCTGACGCCTACGACGGCGTGCACGCGGTGGCCGAGGCCGTCAAGGAGGCCGGTCTTGGTGTCGACGCCGATCCGACCGAGGTCGCCGAGAAGCTGTCCAAGGCTATGCTCAAGATTACCGTTGACGGTCTGACCGGCAAGCTCACCTGGAACGATAAGGGCCAGGTCCAGAAGGAGCCCACGGCGTACGTCATCACCGACGGCAAGTACGTACAGGCCTAATTGGCCGCCTTACATAGAGCGGTTTTGATCCCAAGCAGGGGAGGTTTTGGCCTTCCCTGCTTGCTTGGTATCTAGGGACAGTGTAACGTCCCTGTTTCATACATTAACTGGAAACCTATTCGAAAGGGGGATGTGGAACATGACGGTCTTTATCCAATACCTGGTCAACGGCCTGTCCATGGGCAGCGTCTACGCCATCATCGCGTTGGGCTACACCATGGTCTACGGTATCGCCAAGATGCTCAACTTCGCTCACGGCGATGTCATCATGGTCGGTGCCTATGTCTCGTTCTGCGCCACGTCGTATCTCGGCCTCCCGGGCTGGGCATCTGTAGTTCTCTCTTGTGTGGCCTGCACGGTTCTCGGTGTTCTCATTGAGGGTCTGGCCTATAAGCCGCTGCGCCAAGCAGGCCCGCTGGCCGTTCTGATCACGGCTATCGGCGTGTCTTACTTCCTGCAGAACGCCGCGCAGCTTCTGTGGGGCGCCACGCCCAAGAACTTCACTTCGCTCGTCACCTTCCAGGTGCCGGAGTTCTTGGCCAAGTTCAACGTAAGCGCCGTCTCGCTCGTCACCATCGTCGCCTGCCTGGTTATCATGGCCGGCCTGATGTTCTTTACAGGTAAGACCAAGATGGGCAAAGCCATGCGCGCCGTGTCCGAGGACAAGGCCGCCGCTCAGCTCATGGGCATCAACATCAACCGCACCATCTCGATGACGTTTGCCATCGGCTCTGCCCTTGCCGCCATCGCCGGCGTGCTGCTGTGCTCCTACTCGCCGGTGCTGCAGCCCACGACGGGCGCCATGCCCGGCATCAAGGCCTTCGACGCCGCCGTCTTCGGTGGCATCGGCTCCATCCCCGGCGCCTTTGTCGGCGGCATTCTCATCGGCATCATCGAGGCGATGGCGCAGGCTTACATTTCCACGAGCCTTGCCAACTCCATCGTCTTTGGTGTTTTGATCATCGTCCTGCTCGTCAAGCCTGCCGGCCTCTTGGGCAAGTACGTCCCCGAGAAGGTGTAGGTGAGCGTTATGAAGTTTCTTAAAGACAAGCAGACGCGTCACGACTTTGTCACGTATGCCATGTGCATCGTGGCATTTGCCATCGTGTTCTTTATGCAGTCTAACCACATGATCCCGCGCATGATCGCCGGTCAGCTGGTTCCCATCACGGCCTATATCGTCATGGCCATTTCCCTTAACCTCGTCGTCGGCATCGCGGGCGACTTGTCGCTGGGCCACGCGGGCTTTATGAGTGTCGGTGCCTATACGGGCATCGTCACCGCGGTCGCCCTCGAGAGCGCCGTTCCCTCCGATCCGGTGCGCCTTATCATCAGCATCGTGGTCGGCGCTATCGCCGCTGCCATCTTGGGCTTCTTGATTGGTATCCCGGTCCTGCGCCTGAGCGGCGACTATCTGGCTATCGTGACCCTGGCCTTTGGCGAGATCATCAAAGAGATCGTCACCTGCCTCATTGTGGGCGTCGACTCCCGCGGCCTGCACGTGATCTTTAACATCACGGGCAACTCTACGATCGACGACCTGCACCTGCTCGAGGACGGCACCGCCATCATCAAGGGCGCCCAGGGCGCCTCGGGCGTGTCGACGTACTCGACCTTCCTCGCCGGTGCCATCCTGGTCATGGTCGCACTCGTGATCGTGCTCAACCTGGTTCGCAGCCGTACCGGCCGTGCCATTATGGCCGTGCGCGATAACAAGATTGCAGCCGAGTCCGTAGGCATCTCCGTCACCGAGTACCGCATGATTGCCTTCGTGGTTTCCGCTGCCCTCGCCGGTGCTGCCGGAGCCCTCTTCGGCGGTAACTTCTCGCAGCTCTCCGCCACCAAGTTCGACTTCAACACGTCGATCCTCATCCTGGTGTTCGTGGTCCTGGGCGGCCTGGGCAACATGCGCGGTTCCGTCATCGCGGCGGCGTTGCTCACGGTGCTTCCCGAGCTGCTCCGT
The DNA here is from genome assembly GCA_902468045.1 of uncultured Collinsella sp. Classification (GTDB taxonomy): domain Bacteria; phylum Actinomycetota; class Coriobacteriia; order Coriobacteriales; family Coriobacteriaceae; genus Collinsella. The sequence continues at coordinate 2,728 of CABQXG010000006.1, read as the reverse complement.
CAGTTCTCGGACTACCGCATGCTCATCTACGCCATCGTGTTGATCCTGGTCATGATCTTTACCAACAACCCGCAGCTCAAGGCGTTCTTCGGTCGCGTCAAGGACCGCTTTGCTTCCAAGAAGGAGGTGGCAGCCGATGCCCAGTAAATTTGAGTTCAACAAGGGCAAGATGGTCCCGTATCCTTCTGGCGCCATCGTTCCCGACCGTGATCTGGGCGAGCGCCCGGCACTCGAGTGCATCCACCTGGGCATTGAGTTCGGTGGCCTTAAGGCAGTCGACGACTTTAGCCTAACTATCGGCAAGACCGAGATCGCCGGTCTGATCGGCCCCAACGGCGCCGGTAAGACCACGGTCTTCAACCTGCTCACCAAGGTGTACCAGCCCACGCACGGCACCATCCTGCTCGACGGCGAGGACACCTCTGGCAAGTCGGTCTATCAGGTCAACCGTATGGGCATCGCCCGTACCTTCCAGAACATTCGCCTGTTCAACACCATGACGGTGGAGGATAACGTTAAGGTCGGCCTGCACAACCAGGAGCGCTACTCCGGCTTTGAGGGCGTGCTGCGCCTGCCGACGTATTGGAAGCACGAGAAGGCCGCGCATGAGCGCGCCATGGAGCTGCTGTCCATCTTTGATATGGAGCATCTGGCAAACGAGCAGGCCGGATCGCTGCCTTACGGCGCTCAGCGTCGTCTGGAGATCGTCCGCGCGCTTGCCACCAACCCCAAGCTACTGCTGCTCGACGAGCCTGCCGCCGGCATGAACCCGTCCGAGACCGCGGAGCTCATGGAGAACATCGTCAAGATTCGCGACACCTTCGGCATCGCCATCATGCTTATCGAGCATGATATGTCGCTCGTTATGAACATCTGCGAGGGCATCTGCGTGCTCAACTTTGGTAAGGTCATCGCCAAGGGCACGGCCGAGGAAATCCAGAACAACGACGCTGTTATCGAGGCATATCTGGGCAAGCAGGATAAGGGGGAGAACTAAATGGCAGAGCCGATGCTTTCCGTCTACAACATCAACGTCTGGTACGGCGCCATCCACGCCATCAAGGACATCTCCTTTAACGTCAACGAGGGCGAGATTGTGGCCCTAATCGGCGCGAACGGCGCCGGTAAGTCCACGACGCTCAAGACTGTCTCGGGCCTGCTGCGTTCCAAGACCGGCTCCATCAAGTTTATGGGCGAGGACATTACCCACACGCCTGCCGCCAAGCTGGTGGGCAAGGGCCTGGCTCAGGTCCCCGAGGGCCGTCGCGCCTTTTTGCAGATGACGGTCGAGGAGAACCTGGAGATGGGCGCCTATACACAGCCCAAGTCCACGGTTGCTCCGGGCCTTGAGCGCGTCTACGAGCAGTTCCCGCGCCTGAAGGAGCGCCGTCGTCAGGTCGCCGGCACCCTTTCGGGCGGCGAGCAGCAGATGCTCGTTATGGGCCGCGCCCTTATGAGCAACCCCAAGCTGCTCATGCTCGACGAGCCTTCCATGGGCTTGGCGCCGATTCTGATTGAGCAGATCTTCCAGATTGTCGAGGACCTGCACAAGGCCGGCACCACGGTGCTTCTGGTCGAGCAAAACGCACAGATGGCGCTCTCGATCGCTACGCGCGGCTACGTGCTCGAGACCGGCAAGATCACCATGACCGGCACGGGCCAAGAGCTCCTGCATGACGATAACGTCCGCAAGGCATATCTTGGTGGTTAATCCATTCAACAAAGGGGCGCTGACTATCCCGGTCAGCGCCCCTTTTTAAGTTGCGGTGAAATAGGGACTAATTGGGGGTTCCAGACGCCAAAACAGTTCCTATTCCACCGCAACTTCAGGTAGTCGTTGGGGACGTTCTTGAATGACTAGTCGTTTAAGAACGTCCCCAATGACTGGGTCGGAAAATTTCTTAAAAAAGTTCTTGCCCTGAGCTGATTCGTCCGTATAATAAACTTCGTTGCTTGAGAGCACGCACCTATTCCTCGGTAGCTCAATGGTAGAGCACGCGGCTGTTAACCGCGCTGTTGTAGGTTCGAGTCCTACCCGGGGAGCCAGGTTGTAAAACCCGTCGCTTATGCGGCGGGTTTTTTCATGCCGCGATCGCCGTTCGCGAACGTTACCATATCAACATTTCGTGTCGAGGATGTAATCCCGAGGCCCGCCACCTCAACATGCTGCGGTCGTTGTAGAATATTGCAATGATTGCTCCCACGACATGGTGCCGCGAGCACCAAGAAAAGGAGATTCTTGTGTCTGAGACCATTAACGGCAGCCTGAGCGTCTCGAACGACGTTATTGCCGATATTGCCGGTTATGCCGCGATGACGTGCTATGGCGTTGTCGGTATGGCTGAGCAGCTCCAGGGCGCCGAGAGCGTGCGCCTGCTTGCCGGTCAGCGCCTCCGCAAGGGCGTGCTTGTGTCCGCCGACGAGAACGGCCTTACGGTCGATCTTCACGTCGTGCTCGAGAACGGCGTCAACATGAAGTCCGTCTGCCACAATCTTTCGAGCTCCGTTGCCTTCACTCTGCAGGAGATCGCCCAGATCGATCCCGCCAGCCTTAAGATCGGCATCCATATCGACGCGCTCAAGAGCCGTCTGAACTAGCATCCGAAAACGGAGATTCAAATACCCATGATTGCAAAGACCATTCGCACCTGTTTTCCGATCGCTGCGGCTGCCGTTTCCGACAAGGCCGAGGAGATCAACAAGCTCAACGTCTTCCCCGTACCCGATG
>CABQXG010000005.1 GCA_902468045.1 uncultured Collinsella sp. | reverse complement strand
GAACGATCAACCGGTGCAACGTCTCCTTTACGTCTTACTGGGAACGTCCAACGGAAGCAGCTCCCTAAAAGCGGAGTCGCCCTCGCCCACGTCTACCAGGCACCAGCGTTTATGACGGTCGATCTTATGCACGCGGGCCTCTTGCCCCACCAAGGGCCCCTGCTCTATGTGCAGCACGCCGTCTTCTATGCGCGCCACGCTGTTGCGCACCACGCCGTCATCGTCGAGCACACTGCGGTACCAGTCCTGTGCATCGTCCGGCATGGGCATGTACGCCCGCTCCCTACTGCCGGCGATGCGACAGCCAAAGCTCAACTGGGCCAAAGCCCTATCGAGCGCGGCGGCATCGTGCGTAGCGACGAAGAAGTATTCCTTGTACATGGGTTTGGTTTGGAGCGACCAGGCACCGTCCCGTTTAAACCAAAACTCCTTTTGCATCACAAAAGCGTCCTGCATAAGGTTGTGCGGGATAATGCAGCGGACCTTTTCGCAAGTCTCGCGCTCTTTTCCATTGGGGGTGTGGACCAGATACCAGCGGACGCGGCCGTGCTGGCTGTTGGTAGTAGCGCCACTAAAGGCACCGGGCAGCTGCTCTTGGCGCCTCATTGTCTGTTCCATCTCTCGCCCCCTTTTCTTGCCTCCGCGACTCACACGGATGCAGGGGCGTTAAGAACAGGCTTCTCGCTCGCAGCTAGGCGCAGTCGCAAAAGTACAGGTTTTTGTAGAGGGGTATGGAGATTTATCCGCTGGTTGATTTTCAATCTCAACGCAACAGCCTGAACGGACCCCGCGTTTCCGCAGCTAGCGCAACGCGGAAATAGCCCCCGGCATCTGGCCATCGCCTCGTTTCCGCAGATGGAGGGCTGTGGAGGCCCGTGTCCCCACGCTGCGCGACATGCTCCGCCAGCCCGCCGCGCAGCCGTTCCGGACTCAGCGCAACGGGCCCTCCGGCCCATGTCCCGGCCCGCCGGCTATCCCGCCAGCGGGCCCTCGCCCCTCGCGGCCCTGGCCCTGTCTATGCAGCCGGGCGTGAGGTCGAGCTCGCGGGGCGCCAGCTCCTCTATCCCGAACGCGTCCATAAGGGCGGAGGCGTCCTCCCCGAGGGCCATCCTCAGCACGCGCGCCGGCGTCAGGAACCCGAGCGCCCCCCTCGGCTCGGAGTTCACCTGCGACATGAGCAGCGCGCAGTCCGCCGCCGTCAGCCGGTCGAACCTGACCCCGGCGCCCTTGGGCAGCAGCTTCCTGATCTCCACGTGGTTCTTCTCGCACGCGCCCTTCTGCTGGCTCTGCCGGGGGTCGCAGTAGAAGAGCCTGGTCTCGCCGTCGCGCTCGCCGAGCAGCGCCGCGATGGCGTCCTCGTCGGCGAACTCGCTCCCGTTGTCGGTGAGCACGGCGCCGAAGGCGCGCCTCGCGCCGTCCTCGCCGAGGACCCCGCGCAGGGACGAGAGCGCCGCGAGGACCGAGGCGCACGCGCCGTCCGGCAGCGGCAGCGCCAGCTGGAAGCGGCTCGGGCGGTGCAGAAGCGTGAGGAGCCTGGCGGAGTCGCACCCGGCGCCCTCGACGGTGTCCATCTCCCAGGCCGCGGCGCAGGCGTCCTCGCCGAGCGCGAGGAACGCCGCGTGCGACCTGCGGGCCGAGTGGGACGTCGCCCTCTTCGGGGCCCGGTGCGACCTCGGCCTGTAGCCGACCTTGCGCCTGAGCTCCATGTTCGTCATGCCGTCGTAGCCGGCGTCCACCCACCTGTATACGGTGGAGGCGCTGAGGCCGGGGGTCGTCGCCGCTATCTGCTGCGGGGAGAGCCCGCGCGCGAGACCGCCCCTGATGGCCTCGAGCTTGGCGGCGGCGCCCTCCTCGGTCTCGTCTATCCCGGACCTGCTCGACGAGAGCTCTGCGTCGGCCGTCTCCTGCGCCCTCCTGGCGCTGTAGAACACCCTGGGCCTCCTCGAGCAGCCGTAGCCCCTCCTGTGCGAGCAGCCGTTGCAGCACCTCGGCCATGCGGCGAGCCTGGGGCAGGCCCCCGAGAGGTCCTCGGGCGCGGGCTCGCCGTAGCGCGAGCGCGGCGCGGTGACGTAGCGGTGCGCCGCCACCTCCCTGGTCACGGTCGAGGGCGACCTGCCGAGCTCCGCGGCGATCTCGCGGGCGCTTCGGTTGCGGTCGAGCATTCTCTCGATCGCGTTCCTCTCGTGCCTCGTGAGCCTCCCGTACGACCTTCCGGACGGTCTCGGTCTGGACATGCCGGCCTCCCTCCATCGAGGGCCGGGGGATTCCGGCCCCTCTGGGGTTGCCTACCCGGATTCGCGCCTCAGGACTCAGCGCAACGCGTTGCGCTGAGTCCTGAGGCTGTTGCAATGAAAATGACAATCAAGGAAGTGGATAAACCCTGCTCCCAACAGCCGAAGACACACGTAAGTGACATGTCCATGAGGGTATAATTTGCACCGTATGTCTGCACAACGCCTGTGCGCGTACGGTTTTATTCGGGCTACCGTCCATTTCCGTGGAGGCACGGTTCGGCGGCCCTAACAAGAGAGGGGTTCTATGTATAAGATCCTGGAGAAGACGCAGTTCTCGGAGAAGGTGTTCAAGTTCCGCATCGAGGCGCCTGCAATCGCCAAGCATGCGCACGCTGGACAGTTCCTCATGGTTCGCGCCAACGAGACGGGCGAGCGCGTCCCGTTTACCCTGGCCGGCTGGAACGGTGACGAGGGCTGGGTCGAGTTCATCTTCATGGTGATCGGCAAGACCACCGAGATGCTTTCCACCTACGAGGCCGGCGAGTCGCTGCGCGACGTCGTGGGCCCGCTGGGCGTTCCCACCGAGATGGCTGAGGGCCCCTGCGCCGTCATTGGCGGCGGCGTTGGCCTGGCAATTGCCTTCCCGGTCGCCAAGCACCTGGTCGAGACCGGCCACGAGGTGCACGCCATCATGGGCGCCCGCACCAAGGACCTCCTGCTCATGGAGGACCAGTTCCGCGAGCTCCTCGACGAGGACCACATCCACATCACTACCGACGACGGTTCCTACGGCGAGCAGGGCGTTGTAACCGCTCCGCTGGAGCGCCTGCTGCAGGACAAGGCCGTGAGCCAGGTCTTCTGCGTCGGCCCCGTTCCGATGATGAAGTTCTCGACCCTCACCGCCCAGAAGTACGACACCCCCATCACCGCGTCGCTCAACCCCATCATGGTTGACGGCACCGGTATGTGCGGCTGCTGCCGCGTCGAGGTGGGCGGCGTGACCAAGTTCGCTTGCGTCGACGGCCCCGACTTCGATGCCACCCTGGTCGACTGGGATGACCTTCGTGCCCGCCAGGCCGCTTACCGTTCCGAAGAGGGCGAGTCCCTCAAGGCCTATGAGGAAAAGAGCTGCGCATGCCACTAGTTAACGGTCGTTTCGTTGCCGATATGAAGTCGCCCCGCACCCCCGATAACGAGGAGCCGGCTGCCGAGCGCGCCTGCGACTTCCGCCCCGTCGACAAGGGCTTCACCGAGGAGATGGCGCTGGCCGAGGCCGAGCGCTGCCTCAACTGCAAGAAGCCGTTCTGTGTTGAGGGCTGCCCCGTCAACATCAACATCCCCCGCTTTATCGAGCAGATCCGCGCGAAGGACTTCGGCGGCGCTCTCGATACCATCCGCGAGGACTCCATGCTTCCCGCCATCTGCGGTCGCGTCTGCCCGCAGGAGAACCAGTGCGAGGGTAAGTGCATCCGTGGTAAGAAGTCCGAGCCCGTGGCCATCGGCCAGCTCGAGCGCTTCCTGGGTGACCGCCCCGAGCTCGCCTCCACGCCCAAGATGGCTCCCAAGAACGGCAAGAAGGTCGCCGTCGTCGGTTCCGGCCCGTCCGGCATCACCTGCGCCGGCGAGCTCGCCCGCAACGGCTTTGACGTCACCGTCTTCGAGGCCTTCTTTACCGGCGGCGGCGTGCTGGTCTACGGCATCCCCGAGTTCCGTCTGCCCAAGGCAGTCGTCAAGCGCGAGATTGACGGCCTGGAGGACATGGGCGTCAAGTTTGAGTACAACTCCGTCGTGGGCAACATGGCCACGGCCGAGGAGCTGTTCGAGCAGGGCTTCGACGCCATCTATGTGGCGACCGGCGCTGGCCTGCCCAAGTTCCTCAACGTCCCCGGCGAGAACCTGCCCAACGTCTTCTTCGCGAACGAGTACCTCACCCGCGTGAACCTGATGAAGGCCAACAAGTTCCCCGAGTACGACACCCCCACCAAGCACGGCAAGAACGTCGTCGTCTTTGGTGGCGGCAACGTGGCTATGGACGCCGTCCGTACCGCCAAGCGTCTGGGCGCCGAGCACGCTATCATCGCCTACCGTCGTACCGAGGACGAGATGCCCTGCCGTCGCGCCGAGCTGCACCATGCTAAGGCCGAGGGCGTCGAGGTTCTGCCGCTCGTCTCCCCGCTCGAGTTTGTCGCTGGCGAGGACGGCTCCGTGTGCGCCGTCAAGGTCCAGAAGATGGAGCTCGGCGAGCCTGACGAGTCCGGCCGTCGTCGCCCGGTGCCCATCGAGGGCGCCATCGAGGAGATTCCCTGCGACGTCGCAATCTCGGCTATCGGCACCAACGCCAACCCCTTCGCAAAGAAGATCGGCGGCAAGATGGAGCTCAACAAGTGGGGCTACATCGTTGCCGACGAGGAGACCGGCCAGACCACCGATCCCCGCATCTGGGCTGGCGGCGACATCGTCACCGGTGCCGCTACGGTCATTCTGGCGATGGGTGCCGGCAAGAAGGCCGCCGCTTCCATCACCAAGAGCCTGCTGGGCGAGTAATCACCTACAGCGCTAGCCACCAAACGGCAAAGTCCCCGTCGAGCACACGCCCGGCGGGGACTTTTTCTATGCCGACCACCCAACCACCACGATGGGGACAGGCACCTTTGTGATGGTTTTGGTCGGTTAGCCTTCGAGCTGCGCCACCTTGTAGCGGTAGGCAGCGGCGATAACGTCTTTACAACCCTCGCGGCCCAGCTTGGCGCGGTTGACGACGATGTCCTTGCCGCTCGTCATCTTCCACTTTCCGGCACTGTAGCGCTTATAGAACGCCTCGCGCGCCTTCTGCTGCTGTTTGACCAGCTTGGCGCCCTTCTTTTTGTTAAGGCCACGCTTCTTGCGCACAATCTCGACGCGGTCCTCAAAGGGTGCGGTCACCAACACGGCAATGTGGTTGGGGTTGTTGCGCAGCAGGTAATCGGACAGACGGCCTTCGATAATGCAACTCTCGGTCTCGCCCAGATCCAAAATCACCTGGCTCATCTTTTGGAACAACTTATCCGAGTACGAACGCGCATCGTAGCGGTCGGGCAGAAACGCCATGTTCTCCACGGCCAGACGCTCATCATAGGCGGCCATCTTATCGAGCGACTCGCCCGCGCGCAGCGACGCACGTACCAGCAGCTCGTTATCGTACAGCGGAATCCCCAACTCGTCGGCAAGCATGCGGCCAATCTCGTGGCCCTCGGCGCCAAAGTCGCGCGCGATGGTAATGACCACAGGACTCTTCTTATTCTCCAGATCGCTCATCGCGATTCCTTTCTCTATGTGACAAAGGGGCTGTCCCTTTGCCACATTCTACGCTGCCACCATTCGCCTCTGATATGCGCGGACCAGCAGCGAGATACCAAAGTTGAGTACAAAGTACATCGCAAACACCAGGCCGTAGAGCATAAGCACCTGCGACAGGTCGATCGCGTGGGCCATCACGACGTTTGCCGTGTACATGAGCTCGGCCACGTTAATGCCCGAAAGATACGAGCTGTCCTTGATGACGGTCGTGCACTGGCTAAACAGCGCCGGAATGATCGTCTTAAACGTCTGCGGCAGAATGATGTAGCGCATGGTGGCAAAGAAGCCGAAGCCCTGGCTCTGCGCTGCCTCAAACTGGCCGCGCGGAATCGAGTTGAGGCCGCCGCGCACAATCTCGGCCATAACAGCGCTGGTAAACAGCGTAAAGGCGATGGTCGAAATCACAATGTCCAAACCCTGCACCGTAAAGTAAATAAACAGGATCCACAGCAGGTTTGGCGTGCAACGGAACAGTTCGATATAGGCGCTCACCAAAATACGGAACGGGCGGGGCGCATAGCTCTTAACGAGCGCCAGCACCGTGCCAAAGATGAGCGAGAAAAAGATCGACAGCGCCGAGATCTCGATTGTCTTAACAAAGCCGCCCCAAATGTAGAGCAGGTTGGTCGCGTTGAAGATTTCCATGCGCTAGGCCTCCTCTACGTTGTCGAGCCCCAGCTCGGCCAGGCTCACGCCGCGCGGACGCTCCTTGGAGCGGCGCTCGAGCCACTGCACCAGCATGGCGAGCGGAAAGCAGATGATGAAGTACATAAGGCAGCAGACGATGTATCCCTGCAGGTAACCGTACAGACTCACAAAGTTGTCGGAACGGTACATAAGGTCGCCGCCGGCCACAAGCGCCAGAACCGACGTATTCTTGACCAGGTTGAGCGCCTGGTTACACAGCGGCGGCAGAATGATCTTGAATGTCTGGGGCAGCACGATGTACCAGTACGCCTGGGCGCGGGTGAAGCCCTGGCTCTGGGCCGCCTCCATCTGACCACGCGGAACCGCCTCGATACCAGTGCGGATAACCTCCGAAATGTAGGCCGCGTGATACAGACCCACGCCCAAGAAGCCCAGCACGAACGGCGCGATGCGCACCGGCTGGTCGGCACCGGTTATGGCCTGCAAAAACTGCGGACCGGCCATGTACATAAAGAGCACTTGTACGGGCAACGGGGTGTTCTGGTAAAACTCCACGTACACGCGGCTTATGGCGCGCAGCACGCGCGTGCGAGTGGTAGAGAACACGCCCAGCAGCGTGCCCAGCACCAGCGACAGCAGCAGACCGGCAACGACCACTTGCAGCGTCACGCCAAAGCCCTCCCAGAAGGGCCCCATGTTTTGAAATGTCGTCGACCAACGGTCGGCGTCAAATAATCCTTCGAGCATTTGATTCCTTCCTTGGACGATGCGCCTATACAAGACCCCAGGTCTTGACCTCTTGGTCGAGCCAGCCGTCGGCCAGGCGATCGCAAATCACCTGATCGACCACGGCCGAAAGGTCGCAGCCCTTCTTGGTCGCCACGCCGTAGCCCTGCTCGCCAAACTTGACCTCGGGCTGCAACAGCTCAACGGTCTCGTTCATGTAACCGGCCAGCGTGGAGCGGTCCATGGCAAAGACGTCGATATTGCCGGCGTCGAGAGAACTCTTGATGATGGGGTAGCCGCTAAAGGCCCTAAACTCGGGCTTGCAGTTAAAGCCGTTGTCCTTGATCATCTGCTCGATGAGGCCCTGTGTGGTAGCACCCTGGCTCACGCCGATAATCTTGCCGTCCAGATCCTCAATCGAGGTAAAGCCCGAACGCTTCTTGACCATGAGTCCCACGTAGTCGGTGCGGTACGGCGTCGAGAAATCCCAGCTCTTTTTGCGCTCGTCGGTGATGGTGTAGGTCGCCGCGACCACGTCGAGTTGGCCGTTATCGATCAGCGGGCCGCGCGTCTTGGGCGTTACATCGGTAAACTCTACAAGCTCCTGGGCACGGGCATCCTTGTAGCTCACACCAAAGACGGCAGCGGCGATCTGGTAGCACAAATCGACCTCCATGCCCTCAAAGCGACCCTTAGCGGTGTCGTAATAGCCGTAGCCGGGAACGTCCTTCTTAACGCCGGCATTCAGATGGCCACGCGACTTAATGGCCGCAAGCTTGGACCCCTTGTCGGAACCCTCGCCGCTGGTGGAGTTGCCGCAACCGGTAAGCGCGGTCCCCGTCAGCGCAAGCATGCCGACGCCCGCCAGCTGCAAAAAGTGGCGGCGCGATACGGCCGCCCTCGTCATATCCGTCATGTCCATCACCGCGCCTAGTGCAAAATCTTGGACAGGAACTCGCGGCAGCGCGGGTTCTCGGGGTTATCGAAGAAGTGCTCGGGCGTGCCCTCCTCCAGAATGCGGCCGTCCTCCATAAAGATGACGCGGTCGGCCACCTGGCGCGCAAAGCCCATCTCGTGCGTCACGCAGATCATGGTGATATCCTCCTGCGCGAGCTCAATCATAACGTCCAAAACCTCCTGGACCATCTCGGGGTCGAGCGCCGAGGTCGGCTCGTCAAACAGGATGATGGGCTGCTTGGTGCACAGGGCACGGGCGATGGCGATGCGCTGCTGCTGACCGCCCGAGAGGTTCTGCGGATACTCGCCGGCCTTATGCGCCATGCCGACGCGCTTGAGCGCGGCGATGGCGACCTCGGTCGCCTCCTCCTTGCTCTTCTTTTGCAGCTTGATGGGCGCGAGCGTCAGGTTGCCGAGCACCGTCATGTTGGGATACAGGTTGAACTGCTGAAACACCATGGAACTATACTTGCGAGCCATCTCCAGGTGATTCTTTTTGGTGAGCGGCGTACCGTCGATGACGACCTCGCCCGACGTGGGCTCCTCCAGATAATCGACGCAACGGATGAGCGTCGACTTACCCGAGCCGGAAGGCCCGATCATTACGAGCTTCTCGCCGCGCTTGACGGTGAGATTGATATCTTTGAGCACATGCAGGTCGCCAAAGTACTTGTTGAGATGCTTGATCTCGATCATGTCTGCCATGAATGTCCCTTCCCTGCGTTTACACGAGTTGAACTATTGTACGGAAAGAACCGCGTTTCCGCAGCCCGCACTACATTCCCGTAAAGAACCCGCAACCTTTAACCCACTCATTGGGGACAGACTTAAATGAGTACCTGCTCATTGGGCACTCATTTAAGTCTGTCCCCAATGAGTGCCCAGCCCAGCAAAAAGGGGCGCGACCATGACGGCCACGCCCCCTCAACATCAACTATGTACCGCTCGGCCCTTACGCAAGCTTTGCTCCGACGATCTTTGCCGCTGCCGGCTTGTCGAAGTTGCCGCCGGTGGCCTTGCCGAGTGCCCCCATGACCTGGCCCATCTGTTTCTTGGACGTGGCACCCAGCTCGGCGATGACTTGCTCGATCAGAGCCTCGAGCTCCTCGCCCGAAACCTGCGCGGGCAGCAGGCTCTCCAGAATCTTGACCTGCTCGGTCAGGTTGTCGGTACGCTCTTGGTCGGTGCCGGCCTTGATGGACATCTCCAGCGTCTCGCTCGTCTGCTTGATCAGACGCTTGATCATGCTGTTGACGTCTTCCTCGGTCACGTCGCGGCGCTCGTTAACCTCGATATTCTTCACCTCGGCCTTGACCTGGCGAATGATAGACAGGCGAACCTTGTCCTTGGCCTTCATGGCCGCGATCATTTCCTTCTGCAGCTCTTCGTTGGTCATCTGCAAATCCTCTCTAATAGCGTGGGCAGTACTCGAGCGAGCGCCGCCCCATGATTACTCAGTCGTCGACGAATCGTCGGTCGAGCTCTTGGTGACGCCCTTCAGACTCACGTTATAGGGTACGTCCTTGGGCATGGGGTTGACGGTAATGTCGGCGTCCTTCTTGTACTGCTCCAGCCACTCGCTGTATGCAGTACTGGCCGCCTGCGTCTTCACCACGTTGGAGACGTACTTCTTGATGGCCTTGGGCACCTGGTTGATGTCATCGACCTGATTATCGACATGGAAGTAGTCGGTGCACTTGATGATGTGGTAACCATAGGTCGACTCGACGACTTCGCTCACGTCGCCCTTGTTGAGCCCCTCGAGCGCCGTCTGGTAGCTGTCGACGAAGGTGGTGAGCTTATCCCAGCCCACATCGCCCTTCTTCTCCTTGGAACCGGTGTCCTCGGAGTACTGCTCAACGGCGTCCTCAAAGCTCAGCTCACCGGAGTTGATCTTGTCCAGGCACTCCTGCGCCTTGGCCTTGGCAGCAGCCTTGTCCTCATCGGAAGCGTCGGAATCAACCTTGATCAGGATGTTCGACGAGCGGCGGGCGTCGTTGTAGTTGGACAGGTTCTCGTTGATGTAATCGACAATCTCGCTGTCCTTGGGCTTGCTCGTGGGCGCGACGGCATCCTTGAGTTTCTGCTGCGCCAGACTCTCCTTGAGCGAGTCCTTGTAGGTGTCCTCGGTATAGCCGTAGGTCTTGAGGGTCTTCTTAAAGGCCTTGGCACCGCCCGCGCTCTTGCACGCGTCCTTCCAAGCCTTCTCGACCTCCTCGTCCGACACCGTCACGCCGTTTTCCTTCTGCGCCTGCTGAAGCAGAATCTGCTGCGTGTAGGAATCGATGAGCTGCTTGCGATACTTCTTGGGTGTCAGGTCGTTGTCAACCAGATACTGCGCCCAGTCCTTGTCCTTGGTGTAGCCGTAGGACGTGCGCATGCTCATGATCTGCTTGGTCACGGTGTCCTCGGTGAGGTTGGTGCCGTTGATAGTTGCAGCAACACCGCCGGTCAGCTTGTAGCCCGAGGTGTCCTCGGCCTGCGACATAAGGCCGGAGCACGCCATCGCCGAGACGGAAAGCAGCATCGCCAGCACGCCGATGACCACCAAGACGATCTTGACGGTCTTAGACACGTACGTCTTGCGCTGCTTCTTGCGAGAGCTGGAGGCAGCGCGGGCCTGCTGCTCGGGCGTCGACGCGGCCTCGGAGTTCTTTTTCTTATTTGCCATAGTTGGCCTTTCGCATAACGAATCGAACAAACGCCATTGTGTCACAACGCAGCCCCCGCGGCACGCTTGGTGCATTGGGGACAGATTAATCTGCACCATTTTGGTGCAAAGGGGACAGATGCGGCACTTGGCACTTGGGGACTGTCCCTTACTGCCGGCAGAAAAGGAACGTCCCCAAGTGCCGACTCAGCCCCACCTTAGAAGTGGCGGCGGATGGCGTCGACCATGCCCTGGGACGTGGTCTGGCCGAGCACGTCGGCTGCGGCATCGGCGTCCATAAAGATGTTCATGAGCGCCTGCAGGGCCTCGACCTGGCCGCCCGGCTCGGCGATGCCCAGATTGATGACGATCTGCGCCGGCACCGGAGCGCCCATGCCAGCCATAGCGTTAAATGTCACGAGCGCGGTGGGCTTCACCACCGCGATATAGGGCTTGGCCACAAACCCCGGATCGGTATGCGGAATGGCAATGTTTGCCGCCGGCATGGCAAGACCCGTAGGGTAGGCATCCTCGCGCGTGCGAACGGCGTCGAGCCAACCGGATGCAATGTAGCCACGTGGTGCAAGCTCGCCCTCAAGCCGCGCGAATACCTCATCCGGCGTTGCACACTCCCAATCAAAAAACACTAGCTCAGGCGTAAACAGCGCTTCGTTATCCGCCATGCGCTCACCTCTCTCTCCTAGTCATCGGAGGCGTTCTTGAATGACTAGTCGCTAAAGACCGTCCCCGATGACTACTCAAAACAAAAGGTGGCCACGCGCGCCTTGGCGCCAATGACCACCCTGACTACTCGGCTAAATTGTACTGTGCGCCGCTAGCCGCGAGGCGCGTCAATTGCGACCTTGCCGCTCTCCAGCACGTGGACGCGGCCGTCGGCGAGCATCTGCACGACCTCGGGATACAGCACGTGCTCAATCGCGTGGATGTGCTCCTCGAGCGTGTCGACATCCCAACCTTCCTCGACAGCCAGCGCGCGCTGGGCGATGATGGGGCCGTTGTCGTAGATCTCGTTGGCAAAATGCACGGTCACGCCAGTTACCTTGACGCCGCGCGCAAAGGCATCGTCAATCGCATGCGCACCGGTAAAGCTCGGCAGCAGCGCCGGATGCAAGTTGACCACGCGATTGGGAAACGCCGCCAGCAGAGGCGTGTGCACCATGCGCATGTAGCCGGCCATGACCACATATTCGCAGCCGCGCTCGAGCAGCTCGTGCGCGATGATCTCGTCGGCGGCGATGGGGTCGGCATAGACATCCTTGGACAGCGTAAGCGTCTGGATGCCCGCGCGCTCAGCGCGCTGCAAACCCTTAGCCGAAGGACGGCTCGACACCACAAGCTCAATCGAAGCGTTGAGTTTGCCGGCAGCGATCAGATCGATCAGCGCCTGCAGGTTGGTACCCGAACCGCTGATGAGCACACCGATCTTGAGCGGCTCGGCCGTATCGGTGCCGGTCGGACGGGTATAGGGCACAAAATCCAGGCCATCGGCAGCAGTCATCTGCTCGTTAGCGCTCATCGGAGTACACGACCTTACCGGAACCCTCGACGCACTCGCCCACGCGGAACGGCTTCTCGCCCAGCGCGACCAGAGCCTCGGTCACCGCGGCCTCGTCCTCGGGGGCGACGATCAGGCACAGGCCAACGCCCATGTTGAAGGTCTTGCATGCCTCATTGGGCGCGAGCTCGGCCTGGCGCGACACGTAGGTGATGACGGGCGGAACGTCCCAACCCATCTCGGCGCCGTTGCGGGTGACCACGGCGTCGACATCGTCGGCGAGCGCGCGGTTGAGGTTCTCGGTAATACCGCCGCCAGTGATGTGGGCGATGGCGTGCACGTTGGCGCCGCCGCGCAGCAGCTCCAGAATCGGCTTGACATAGATGCGCGTGGGGGCCAGCAGGGCGTCTGCCAGCGATGCGCCGCCGAGTTCCTCGAGCGGACGGCTCAGCTCCTCGGCCTTAGCGGCGGCCTCGGGCGTGCCCGGCTTAATACCGTCGACGCCAATGACCTTACGCACGAGCGAGTAGCCGTTGGAGTGCACGCCGGTGGAAGGCAGGCCCAGGATCACGTCGCCGGGGCGGACGTTCGCGGGGTCGAGCATCTTGGGACGGTCGACGACGCCCACGGTAAATCCGGCAAGGTCGTAGTCGGCAGGAGCCATGACGCCGGGGTGCTCGGCCATCTCGCCGCCCACGAGCGCGCAGCCCGCGAGCTTACAGCCGTCGGCCACACCCTTGATGATCTTTGCCATGTGCTCGGCCTCGATGTGGCCGATGGCAACGTAGTCCAGGAAGAACAGCGGCTCGGCGCCCGAAGCCAATGTCGTTGACGCACATAGCGACCAGGTCCTGGCCCACCGTCTCGTGACGGTCCATGATCTGGGCGAGCACGAGCTTGGTGCCCACGCCGTCGGTACCGCTAATCAGAATCGGGTCTTCCATATCCTTAAGCGCGGCAGCCGAGAACAGGCCACCAAAGCCACCGATGCCGCCGATGACCTCGGGACGGTTGGTGTCCTTAACCATCTGCTTAATAGCGTCGACGGCGCGGCCGCCCTCGGCGGGATCGACGCCGGCATCCTCATACGTCACATGCTTGCTGTCGCTCATCTGAGCCTTCCTCTCCCACTACCGTCCGCCGCCCGGGCGCCAAACGGTGCTCATAGTTGCGTTCATTTCGGCGCGCGCCATAACAACGCGCGCCGTCATATCAACAAAACAGCAGGTAAAACCTACCAAAATAAACCTGTCCCTTTTTGGCAGGTTTTAGGCCTCGCCGTGTTCCTCTTCCCAGCTGCGGTCGTCGTATTTCTCGACCACGGCGTCGTCGTCAAAGTGCAGCGGCTTGTCCAGGTTGCGGGGCTTAAAGCCCTCCATGAACTTGTCGCGGCCAAAACTCTCGGGAATCGCCACGGGGTAGCGGCCGGTAAAGCACGCATCGCAGTAACCGCCCTTGGGCATGACCTTAAGCAGGCCCTCGACCGAAAGGAAGGCCAGCGAATCGGCGCCGATATACTCACAAATCTCATCGACCGTCTTGTTGGCGCTGATAAGCTGCGACTGCACGTCGGTATCGATGCCGTAGAAGCACGGCCAGATGACCTCGGGCGAGTTGATGCGGATATGAATCTCCTTGGCGCCAGCGTTGCGTAGCATCTTGACGAGCTGCACCATGGTGGTGCCGCGCACGATGGAGTCGTCGATGACGACCAGGCGCTTGCCCTCGATGTTGTCGCGCAGCGGGTTGAGTTTCATACGCACGCCCATGGCGCGCAGCTCCTGCGTGGGCTCGATAAACGTACGGCCCACGTAGCGGTTCTTGATAAGGCCCTCACCAAAGGGAATACCGCTCTCGTGCGAATACCCCTCCGCGGGCGGCAGGCCGGAGTCGGGCACGCCGATGACCAGATCGGCCTCGACGGGCTCCTCGTGTGCCAGCTGACGACCCATGTCGTAACGGCAGGCATAGACGCTCTTGCCGTTCATGATGGAGTCGGGGCGGGCAAAGTAGACCTGCTCAAAGATGCAGTTTGCGGGCTCTTCGGCTGCAGGCACGCCCTGCTCGGATACCAGACCCTCGGCGCTGATGCGCAAAATCTCGCCGGGACGGACGTCACGGACGTACTCGGCACCCACGATGTCGAGTGCGCAGGTCTCGGAAGCAACGACCCAGCCGCCGGCGCGCGTGACACGGACGGTGGAGTCGACCGTCGCGGCGCCGTCCTGCGACGGCAGCTGCGAAACGGATGCGGCATCGGCCTGGTCCAGGCCCTCGTCCACCAGCTTGCCCAGCACGAGCGGGCGAATGCCGTGCGGATCGCGGAATGCGTAGAGTGCCTGCTCGTTGATGAGCGTCATGGCGTAGCCGCCGCGCACGAGCTCCATGGTCTTGCGAATGCCCTCGCGCAGATGGCCTGTACGCTGAGTAAAGTAGCCGATAAGCTTAGTCGCGACCTCGGAATCCGAATTGGAAAGGAACGGCACGCCCAGCTCGATCAGCTGGCGGCGCAGCTCGTCGGTGTTGACGAGGGTACCGTTGTGCGCGAGCGCGATAATGACGCTGTTGATGGTAGAAAGATGCGGCTGCGAGGCTTCCCAGCTCTTGGCACCGGCAGTGCCATAGCGCACGTGGCCCACGGCCAGCTGGCCGGAGAGCGTCGACAAGTCGGCGTTGGAGAACACGCGATCGAGCAGTCCCAGGTCTTTGCGAACCATAACCGTGCCGCCATCACCCACGGCGATTCCCGCCGATTCCTGGCCGCGATGCTGCAGCGCGCGCAGACCAAAGTACGTCAGTCGAGCCACATCGCGATCGGGTGCCCACACACCAAAAATGCCGCATTCCTCATGCAGCTGGTCGGAGTCCGGATCATACGTCGACATGGTCTTCACCTGTCCCGCGGCACGCTCGGCCGCGCGGATGGTTTCTTGAGACATGGCATCCCCTCAGAGCCTCGTTATTTGGCGTTACCTGCCCTATTATACGCACGGCAAGACAAGCACTCCCGCGCATGAACAGCGCTTTTTAAAAGCCCACCGAGCTTATAATCCGTTTTGCAGCCAAACATTTTATTGGGCAACTGCCTCGGGGCCGACGATCCCGCATACTTCCGTTGCGACGCGTCTCGCCCGCCGTTGGGGCTTGCATTGTTGCAATTGGGACGTTCGTCCTGTCTTTTGGCAGGTCGGCGGCGTATCCTTGTACCTACAGCAAAACGAGAAAGGTTATGTATGGATCGAAACGAACTCGACCCCAGCGTCCCCAGCGCCACGGAGGTCAAGAAGATCCCCCTCATCATTAAGGTATACGCCGTCCTGTGCATCCTGTCCGGCGTGGGCACGCTCCCGTCGGTCGGCGCCTTTATGTGGCAGGTCATCACCGCGCTCATCAACGGCAACGCCGCCGCCAAGCTCGGCGACAACACGCTCGTCGCGGTCGGACTGATTGTCGCCGGCATCATGCTCTCGGCTGCCAGTGCCGTCATCTTGATCATCTTTGGCCTTGACCTCATCAAGAACCA
Source organism: uncultured Collinsella sp. (assembly GCA_902468045.1). Taxonomy (GTDB): domain Bacteria; phylum Actinomycetota; class Coriobacteriia; order Coriobacteriales; family Coriobacteriaceae; genus Collinsella. The sequence continues at coordinate 2,967 of CABQXG010000005.1, read as the reverse complement.
GCGCCGCAATGCCGCCCGTCTGTCCTATATCCTTATCGCATTGACCGTCGTCGAGCTTTTGGTTGACGTGATGCTCCAGGGCATCGGGCCTTTCTTGCTGCGCCCCGCCATCCAGCTCGGCATCCTCGTCGCGCTTTCGACCACCGTCGACCCCACGCTGCGCCAGGAGCGCGAGCTGCAACGCCGCCTGCAGGAAATGCTCGATCGCGACGCCGCCGCCGAGGGCATGCTCGGGCGCGATGAAACCGGCGAAGGCTACATCAAGCTCAACTACTTCAACCTGTTCTGGGTATTCTTTGTCTGCTGCATACTCGGCCTGATCGCCGAGGACATCTGGCACATGACGGTCGACGACCCCGGCGTCTACCAGAACCGCGCCGGCATGCTGTTTGGCCCCTTCAGCCCCATCTATGGATTTGGCGCCGTACTCATGACCATGGTGCTCAACCGCTTCTACAAAAAGAACCCCATCATTATCTTTTTGGTGAGCGCGCTGCTCGGCGCAAGCTTTGAGGTGTTCGTGGGCTGGTTTATGCAGACCTCGTTTGGCGTAGTCTCGTGGAGCTACTCGCATATGAAGCTCTTTGGCATGCCCGATCCGCTCGCCGTCCTTACCGGCGGACGTACCTGCACGGGCTTCGCCTGCCTGTGGGGCCTGGGTGGCCTCATCTGGATCAAGCTGCTGCTGCCGAGGCTACTCAAGCTCATCAATATGATTCCCTGGAAGAGCCGCTACTCCGCTACCGTCATCTTCACCATCATTATGCTGGTCGATGGCGTTATGACGCTGCAGTCGCTCGATTATTGGTATCAGCGCGTCAACGGCACGGAACCGGATATTCCCGTTGCGCAGTTCTACGGCAAGTACTTCGATAATGATTTTATGGAGAATCGCTTCCAGAGCATGACCATGAGCCCCAAGGATGCGACGCGCGTGTAGCACCCACCGCGCCCAAAACGCAAAATGCCCGCCGGCATCACACGTACCAACGGGCATTTTTATAAACGAGCCTTCTATCGACGCAAGCCTCTACGCCTCGCGCTCGACCTCACTCACACATTCGTTCTTGATGGTGCCAACGAGCGTCTGCAGCGCATCGACCACATGCGGGCGAATGTCCCCGCCGATGAGCACAAGCATGATGTCGTCACCTACGGCAAGCTCGCCGCTTGCCAGCCACACGCGCACATAGCCGATACCCGGCATCGCGCGCGTGGCTTCGATAGCAGCCTGCACTTTCTGAGCATCGAAGCCGAACACCATGCCGCCCACCCTGCGTCCGGGAGCTACGCCATCGGTTTCGATCCCGCGGACCTCGGACTTGGGCGTCGCGCGCACCACGCCGTTATGCGTCAGATACATCCCACAGCCTGCCGCCGAAGCATCGGCCTTGGCCTCGCGCAGCCAAGCATCAACCGAAGGCATCGTTTTGCCATTCTCGAGCATCATTTCCCCTTTCACCGTCATTGAGTAGCCCATTATCTATTCCTCGACCGGCGTGAGCACCATGACGGCACGTGTGTTGCTCAGCGATAACGAACGACAGGTCACAAGCGTTACGACCTTGGTTGCCGAAGCAGCACGATCGGTGGCATCGCTCGCCACGGCAGAGGCACCGTCGAGCATCTCGGACAGGTAATTCTTCAGTCCGTCATCGCCCTCAAAGTTGGGCGTGCGCGCCTTGGCATACGTGTCCTCGACCACCTTGGTCGCCAGCGGGCGCAACTTATACGTCGCATCGCGCGTGATGTAGTACACGTATTCCATGCTGTCAAACGTCGCCTGATCGGTCGTATCCGAAATCACGTTGAACATCGAACCGTCATTCATGTGATGACCGTAAATCGTGGTCTGCTGATCCACCATGCCCGGCGCGGTGTCGTCGCTATCCAAGAAGATGGCACCGGACGCGTTAGCCGTACCGTCAAACAGCGTGTTGAGGTATTTGGAGTTGTTGTTCGTCTGCACGACGGGATAGTTGATGTTGGTGCCGGGCGCGTAAATCCAACCCACAACCTCGGGATTCGTCTGGGCAAGTGCATCAAAGTCGATAATCGGCACGCCGCTGGCGTCCTTGTCGCTCACATATTGTTTTTCGATCTTTTGATACGACTCGCTCGCCTGCTTGTAGCCAATCTGGGCGTTGATAAAGATGGCGGCAGCGGCAACGATTAGGCCGATGCCAATAATGATGAGCAAGATGGGGATAACGGAGCGGCGCTTTTTGCGCGGCGGCTCGGTGTAATCCGACGGCGCGGCATGCGATGAAGACCGGGGCGGCTTCTTAGCATTGCTATAAGATGAAGGTCGATATGCGGCCGGCGCGTCCTGTCGACGATGCGTCGCCGGTGTCACGGGGCGCGCCGTGCGCGGCTGCTGAGGAGAGGATGTCCGACCCTGCTGTGCCGCACAGGCAGTACCCGGCTTCGACGGATCGGGAATCTGAGAAGCCTTGAATCGTTTTCCCTGATAGTCGGACATGGCTCTCCTTATACTGCGGTGAAACGGCGGAACGCCTAGGCGTCGGCCATCTCCTGCTTCATCTTCTCGATAACCTTGCGGTACTCGGGGTCGCAAGCGCCTAGAATCTGCGTGGCGTAGATGGCGGCGTTCTTGGCGCCGTTGATGGCAACGCAGGCCACGGGCACGCCCGAAGGCATCTGCACCATCGACAGCAGCGAATCCATGCCGCCCAAGTCACTCGTCTTCATAGGCACACCGATAACCGGCAGCGGCGTAAAGGCAGCCACGACACCACCCAGGTGAGCGGCCTTGCCGGCGGCGGCGATAATCACTTTGATACCGCGATCGGCGGCAGTCGAGGCCCACTCGTGGACCTTCGCCGGCGTGCGGTGTGCGCTCGCAATGACAAGCTCATAGGGCACACCAAGCGCCTCGAGCTCGGCGGTGCAGCCTTCCATAACGCCCAGATCGGACTTGGAACCCATGATGATCCCGACAACCGG
>CABQXG010000004.1 GCA_902468045.1 uncultured Collinsella sp. | reverse complement strand
TCGCCTCGGATGTCGACGCCATCACCATGAAGGAAGCCGGCATGCCCGCCATCCAGATCAACACGGGCGGCCTGTGCCACCTCGAGGGCAACATGATCATGGAGGCCGTTGACGCGTTTGACCAGGCTGTGGGTCTGGAAAACATCGACGTCATCTTTATCGAAAACGTGGGCAACTTGGTCTGCCCGGTCGACTTTGACCTGGGTGAGAACCTGTCCATCATGATTCTCTCGGTGCCCGAGGGCGACGACAAGCCCATCAAGTACCCGGGCATCTTCCAGCACGCTGGCGCGCAGCTGCTCAATAAGGTCGACGTGGCCCCGGCTTTCGATTTTGACATGGATAGGTATACTAAGACACTCGATGACCTCAATCCGCAGGCGCCGCGGTTTGCCGTGAGCGCGCGCAAGGGCGAGGGCATGGATGCCTGGTGCGATTGGCTCATCGGGCAGATCGAGCAAGCAAGGGCGTAAATCGGCCGCCATACGGGCGGGCGTAGCCGCAGAGACACGAGATAGGAGCCTCTTTTGAAGCTCATCATCGCCGAGAAAAATGACGCCGCGCGTCAGATTGCCGAGCGGCTGTCCACGGGTAAGCCCAAAAAGGACAAGGTGTACAACACCGCAATCTACCGTTTTGAGTGGAAGGGCGAGGAGTGCGTGACCATCGGCCTGGCCGGTCACATCCTTGCGCCCGATTTTTGCGACAGCGTGCTGTTTGATAAAAAGCTGGGCTGGTATTCGGTTACCGAGGACGGCGAGATGCTGCCGGCCGACATGCCCGATGGCCTGGCTCGTCCGCCTTACGACACCAAGCGTAAGCCGTTCCTTGCCGATGGCATCTCCATCAAGGGCTGGAAGCTCGAGAGTCTGCCCTATCTCACCTGGGCACCCGTCATTAAGCTGCCGGCCGAGAAAGAGCTCATTCGCTCGCTCAAGAACCTTGCCAAGAAGTCCGACAGCGTCATCATCGCTACGGACTTCGATCGCGAGGGCGAGCTGATCGGTTCGGACGCCCTCAACAAGGTGCGCGAGGTGGCGCCGGACTTGCCGGTTGCCCGCGCCCAGTATTCTTCGTTTACCAAGGCCGAGATCACGCAGGCCTTCGATAATCTCGTCTCGCTCGACCAGAACCTGGCCGACGCAGGCGAGAGCCGTCAGCACATCGACCTCATTTGGGGTGCGGTGCTGACGCGCTACCTGACGCTCGCCAAGTTTGGCGGCTTTGGTAACGTGCGCTCCGCCGGCCGCGTACAGACGCCGACGCTTGCCCTGGTGGTCGAGCGCGAGCGCGAGCGCATGGCGTTTGTGCCCGAGGACTATTGGCAGATTCGCGGCATGGGTGCCGCGCAGGGCGCTGCCGAGGACGATCGCTTTAAGATCGCGCACAAGACGGCGCGCTTTACCGACAGGGATGCTGCTGAGACGGCGTACGGCCATGTTGACGGCGTCGCGACGGCAACCGTCGCCGCGGTGACCAAGCGCTCGCGCAAGCAGCAGCCGCCCACGCCGTTTGCGACCACCTCGCTGCAGGCTGCCGCCGCGGCCGAGGGCATCTCGCCTGCGCGTACCATGCGCATCGCTGAGTCCCTCTACATGGCGGGCCTCATCAGCTACCCGCGTGTCGACAATACCGTATACCCCGCGACGCTTGATCTGGGCGCTGTGGTGAGTGACCTTGCAAAGATCAACCCGGCGCTGGCGCCCGTGTGCAAAAAGGTCCTCGCCGGCCCCATGAAGCCCACGCGCGGCAAGGTCGAGACCACCGACCACCCGCCTATCTATCCCACGGGCGAGGGCGATCCGTCCACGCTCGACGGCGGCCAGCGCAAGCTCTACGACCTCATCGCCCGCCGCTTCCTAGCGACGCTTATGGGTCCCGCGACCATCGAGAACACTAAGCTCGAGCTCGACGTGAACGGTGAGCCGTTCGTGGCTTCGGGCGATGTGCTCGTGACCCCGGGTTTCCGCGAGGCGTACCCGTACGGACTCAAGCGCGACGAGCAGATGCCGCCGCTGGAGCAGGGCGATACGGTCGACGTGTTCGACATTAAGCTCGAGGCCAAGCAGACCGAGCCGCCCGCGCGCTACAGCCAGGGCAAGCTTGTGCAGGAGATGGAAAAGCGCGGCCTGGGTACCAAGTCCACGCGCGCGAGCATCATCGAGCGCCTGTATGCCGTGCGCTATCTCAAAAACGATCCCGTTGAGCCGAGCCAGCTAGGCATCGCCATCATCGACGCGCTGTCGCAGTTTGCCCCGCGCATCACGAGCCCCGATATGACCAGCGAGCTCGACGGCGACATGACTCGCGTGGAGCGCGGCGAGGATACCGAAGAGCATGTCGTGACGCACTCGCGCGCGCTGCTGGCTGGCGTGCTCGACGAGCTGCTCAAGCACACGCAGGAGTTGGGCGACGCCATCAGCGACGCCGTCACGGCCGATGCGCGCGTGGGCGCTTGCCCCAAGTGCGGCAAGGACCTGGTTATGAAGACGAGCGCCAAGACCCGCGGCAGCTTTATCGGCTGCATGGGATGGCCCGACTGCGACGTGACCTATCCGGTGCCGAGCGGCGTCAAGGTGAGCCCGCTCGAGGGCGAGGCGGCCGTGTGCCCCGAGTGCGGCGCGCCGCGCATTAAGTGCCAGCCGTTCCGCCAGAAGGCCTTCGAGATTTGCGTGAACCCCACGTGCCCCACCAACTACGAGCCTGACCTTAAGGTGGGCGAGTGCAAGGTGTGCGCCGAGGCCGGACGCCATGGCGACCTGATCGCGCACAAGAGCGAGAAGAGCGGCAAGCGCTTTATCCGCTGCACCAACTACGATGACTGCGGCGTGAGCTATCCTCTGCCGGCGCGCGGTAAGCTCGAGGCGACGGGTGAGACCTGTCCCGAGTGCGGCGCCCCCATCGTGGTCAACACGGCGCGCGGTCCGTGGCGTATTTGCGTCAACATGGACTGCCCGACCAAGGAGAAAAAGCCGGCCCGCGGCCGCAAGACCACGACCAAGGCGAGCACGGCAAAGAAGACGACGGCGGCAAAGAAGGCTGCTGCCAAAAAGACGACCGCCAAAAAGACGACGGCCAAGAAGTCGACTGTCAAGAAAGCAGCCGCCGACAAGTAGTCGCACGATCGAAACATTACTAAAAAAAACGAGCGAGGACCCCACGATCCTCGCTCGTTTTTTAGACCGGCAGAGCGCTAGTTCACCTCGACAGGCTTGGCGCCGGGATAGCGCTCCTCAAAGTCTAGGCGGTACTTATTGGCATTGGTGCCCGCCACGTTGTCGCGCGACAGCGGCGCCACGATCTCATTCTTGTGGTCCGCAGGCTTGGCGTATTTCAGGCTGATCTCCCAGGCATCACAGATTGCGTCAATGCGGTGATCCAGGTCGTCGTACAGGGCGATGATGTCCTTCCAGGAGCTGTAGTTCTTGGAGCTCGTCGGGACGTCTAGGTCCTCGACGATGTCGTAATACTGCTCGATGGTGTCCTCCGTGCGCTCGGCGACGTCAGCGAGATTTTGACGGGTGGTTCGATCCTCTTTCAGATAGCTGCCGTTGAAGTTCTGAGCGCAGCCACGGACGTAGCTATCGAGGTCTTCGAGCAGGTCGTAGTATTCGCTCAGTCGGCGGTAGAGGTTCTGCTCGGAGAGCGTTGCTTCGCCGCCATCCTCGTCGTCATCGTCATCATCGTCGTACAGGCTGTTGGGATCGCCGAGAGGCTTTAGGTCATCGTCGTCGACGTCATGGTGCAGCTTAGCTACCTCGGCAGTCGTCTGCGTGGCGGCGTTGTCGAAAGGCTTGATCACAAAGAAAACGACCAGGGCGATGATGATCGCCACCAGCACAACAATAACGGCGATAAGCGGCCCGGTGCCGCTCTTTTTGGGGGCGGGGGTCTGTGGCGAAGCGGGCGTGTATGCGGGAGCCGGCTCCTGTTGGGGCGAGCCGCTCGCGACGGGTATGCGCTGCGTGGTCTCGACGGCCGCGGGGCTTGCGGCGGGGTCGGGGCGATAGGCGAGGGGGTCGTCCGCCTTGGCTTGCGGCGTATCAAGGGAGCCGGTCTGCTCAAAAGCGGGCTGGCTATCGCTCGCGGTTGTTTGCTCAACGGGTGCACCGCACGAGGTGCAGAACTTGGCATTATCTGCAAGAAGCTTGCCGCACGAGGCGCAATACCGAGACATTGCCACTCCTTTCGCCACATTTCAATGCAATATGACGATTATACCCAGCACCCCAAATTCCCCTTCATAAGTTGCGGTGAAATAGGGACTGTTTGGCGGTCTCAGAGCTTCAATCAGTCCCTATTTCACCGCAACTTTGGAAAGGCACCTTTAGCCATTGGGGACGCACCGAGCACTGGGGTATCATGGCTTGGTTGCTATAACTCGCATTTACGCGCCTTGTAGGAAGGGGCTGCGCTCATGGCTTTTGAGCCCGCTCAACATAGCTTTATCACGCTCGAGGGCGTCGACGGTGCCGGCAAGTCCACGCAGACGCGCCTGCTTGCCCGTGCGCTCGAGCTCGCTGGCTACCAGGTTGTGAGCCTGCGCGAGCCGGGCGGTACCGCCATCAGCGAAAAGATCCGTGCTCTGCTGCTCGACCCCGCCAATACGGCGATGGGCGACACTTGCGAGCTGCTGCTGTATGAGGCCGCCCGTGCCCAGCTAGTGCATGAGGTTATCGCGCCCGCCCTCGCGGCCGGCAAGGTGGTCCTGTGCGACCGCTTCTACGATTCCACGACCTGCTATCAGGCGTTTGCCGACGGCCTCGATCGTCAGATGGTGCGCGATGCCAACAACCTGGCCGTCGCGGGTACGCACCCGGCGCTCACACTCGTCTACCACATCACGCCCGAGCAGGCGGCGCTGCGCATGGCAGCCCGTGGTGCGGCAGATCGCATGGAGGCTAAGGGCATGGCCTTCCAAGAGCGCGTCTACCAGGGATTTTGCGCCATTGCCGCCGAGGAACCAAACCGCGTAAAGCTCATCGACGCCACCGCGCCCATCGAGGAAGTCTTCGAGAAGACGGTCGAGCAGGTTCGCGCGTACGGTCTCGACATTCCGCAAGACGCTGTCGCCGCCGCGCTTGCCAAGGAGGCCGAGTAACATGGCCCCCGCTCAGGCAAGCCTGCTGGCCAAGCTCGACACCCAAGAGCGCGTGCGCGATTTTTTGACCAACGCCGTCGCCAGCGGCCGCGCGTCGCACGCCTACCTGTTTTTGGGCGCCCCCGGCGCCGGCAAGCTCGATGCCGCATGGGCGCTCGCCCAGGCCTTCCTGTGCGAGCAGAACGGCTGCGGCGCATGCGACAGCTGCGTGCGCGTTGCTCGGCACACGCATCCCGACGTGCACTATTACACGCCCGAGAGCGCCACGGGCTACCTCATTGCCCAGACCCGCGAGCTGCTCGATGACGTGCCGCTGGCGCCCATCCGCGCCAAGGCCAAGGTCTACATCATCGACCGTGCCGAGCAGCTGCGCGCCAACACCGCCAACGCACTGCTCAAGACACTCGAGGAGCCGCCCGAGGGCGTTATGTTCATCCTGCTGGGCACCTCGGCAGACGTGATGTTGCCCACCATCGTGAGCCGCTGCCAGTGCGTGCCGTTTCGGCTGGTATCGCCCGCCGTCGCCGCGCAGGCCGTGAGCCGCGCCACCGGTCAGGACCCTGCGCGTTGCCGCATGGCCGTCGCCGTGGCGGGAAGCCCCACGCGTGGCATCGAGTTCCTCAAGAGCGCCGAGCGCCAGGACGCCCGTCGCCAGATGGTTCGTGCCATCGACTCGCTCATCGCCGCCGACGAGGCCGATGTACTTAGTCGTGCCAAGTCGCTCATCGTCGCCGTCAAGGCGCCGCTCGCCGAGGTCAAGTCCACGCAGGAAAAGGTGCTCGAGCAAAATGCCGACTACCTGTCGCGTGGAGCATTGAAGCAGCTTGAGGACCGCAACAAGCGCGAACTCAACGCGCGCGAGCGTTCGGGTATCATGGAAGCGCTGGCGAGCGCGCGGACGCTCATGCGCGACGTGCTGCTGACGCTTCAGGACGAGGCAGCCGACGTGGTGAACGAAGACGTGCGCGACACGATCGGTCGGCTTGCCGCCGCGACCAATGTTGCGGGTGCCACCGAGGCAGTCGCGACCGCCGAGCGCAACATCGCCAGAAACGTTACTCCCCAGCTGGCCATCGAGGTCATGCTGTTCGATATCAGGAAGGCACTGAAATGCCGTTAGTCGTACCCGTTAAGTTTACCTACGCCTCGCGCGACCTGTGGTTCGACCCGCAGGATCTGGATATCCTCGAGGCAGATTATGCCATTTGCTCCACCGAGCGCGGAACCGAGATCGGCCTGGTCACGGCCGATCCCTTTGAGGTGCCGCAAGACGAGATCGGTCAGCCGCTCAAGCCCGTGCTGCGCGTGGCGAGCGACATCGACCTGCAGCTTGCCGACGACTTGGCCATCCAAGGCGACGAGGCGATGGTCGATTTCCGCCGTCTGGTCAAAGAGCTCGATCTCGAGATGAAGCCGGTCGGCGTCGAGTACCTGTTTGGCGGCGAGAAGGCCGTGTTCTACTTTGCGGCCGAGGAGCGCGTCGATTTTCGCCAGCTCGTCAAGGATCTGTCCTCGACGCTGCACATTCGCGTCGACATGCGCCAGATCGGCGTGCGCGACGAGACTCGCCTGGTGGGCGGCTATGCCCAGTGCGGACAGGAGCTCTGCTGCACGCGCTTTGGCGGACAGTTTGAGCCCGTCTCGATTCGCATGGCAAAAGAGCAGGACCTACCGCTCAACTCGTCCAAGATCAGCGGCGTTTGCGGCCGCCTGATGTGCTGCCTGCGCTATGAGTTCGAGGCGTACAAGGACTTTAAGAGCCGTGCGCCCAAAAAGAAGACGCTCATCGATACGCCGCTCGGCAAGGCGCGTATTCAGGAGTATGACACGCCGCGTGAGCAGCTGGTGCTGCGCCTGGAGAACGGCAAGGTCTTTAAGGTCAACCTAGCCGATATGACGTGCTCGGAGAGCTGCAAAAAGAAGGCTGCCGAGCAGGGCTGCAACTGCCGCCCCGACTGCGTGACGCGTGACGTGCTCGAGCGCATCGAGTCGCCCGAGATGCGCCTGGCGCTCATGGAGCTCGATCGCGAGAATGGCGTCGATGTGGGCGATGGCCTGTCGAGCGCCGACCGTCTGGCGGGGACGACGATGCCCAAGCGCCGTCGTCGCGATGCCGAATCCGATGCTCGCGCCGGCCAGGGCCAGGGCGAGGGCCGTGGCCGCGGAAAGGGCCGCGGCAAGGCCGAGGCACCCGAGGCCGAGGAGGCCGCCGGTGGCCGTCGTCGTCGCAAGCGCGCGGGCTCGGGCGATGCTACCGAGGCTGCAGCCGCGGGCAAGAACGCCTCTCGCGAGCGCGAGGTTCAGCAGCCCCAGCAGCAGAATCGCGGCGGCGGCATGAATCCCACACGTCGCCGCCGCCGTCATCTGTCGAGCGAGGAGCGCGAGGACGCCTTCCGCGCCGCAGCTGCTCGCGAGGCTGGTGCCGCCCCCAAGGGTGGTTCGGGTTCCGATGTGCCTGCCGACAAGGGCGGCAAGTCACGTGGCGAGGAGGAGCGCGCGCCGCGTCCGCGCCGTCGCCATTCCTCGGGCGCGCAACAGAAGCCCTCAGTGCCCTCCGTGGCCGATCAGGTCTCGGATGGCGAGGTCAAGGTCACGCGCCGTCGTCCCGGAGATGGCGGGGGAGCGGCTGCCAAGGCTTCGCATGGCGCCGCTCGTGACGAGCGCGAGCCGCGCGGTGGCGAGGGCTCGGCCGACCAGGGTCAAAAGCGCCGTCGCCGTCGCCGTTCCCGCAAGCCGCGCCAGGATGGTGGCGAGGGCTCGACCCCGTCTTCGTCCGCTCCACAACCGCCTGCCGGCGAATAACGCCCGCGAGCTGATTTAGCCCGCCTTGCCCCGAGCGCATCGGGGTATCATAGCGCCGAATCAACAACCCTCCCTGCGACCGAACGTAGGGAGGGTTGTGTCTTGAAGAGCCATCTGAACATATTGAGCTGTCTGCAGGGTGCCGGTGCCCTACCGTTTGCGGACGAATTGCTACCGTTTGCCGAGCGGGTGGCACGCGAGGCGCTCGAGGCATTGTCGCCAACACGATGTGCCGGCTGCGAGCGCGCCGGTACGCTTATTTGCCAAGACTGCCTGACTGCGCTCACGCTCATCGACCCACGTCATAGCTGCATCCGATGCGGCGCCCCGTTTGGGGATTTGCTGTGCACTGAGTGTTCGGTCGAGGGCACGTCCTCGGCAATGACGGAGGCGCTCGACCGCTGCCTGGCGTGCGCCGTCTATGCGCATCCGCTGCCGCGCATCATTAAAGCGTACAAGGACGCGGGCGAGCGACGTCTGGCTCCGTATCTGGCGGAGCTGCTCTACGACACCGCCCTGCATGCCCAGGTCGTAGCGCCCGATCGCTATGGAGGTGTGCTGTCCGGCGCGGATGCGGTGGTGTTTGTGCCTGCGACGGCGGCAGCGTTTCGGCGGCGTGGTTTTGATCATATGGAGGCTATTGCGCGCCCATTTTGCGAGCTGTCGGGTGTTCCCCTGCTCGATGCTCTCGTCAAGTACGGGCATGGCGACCAGCGCGAACTCGGTCGTGAGGAGCGCCGCGAGCGTGCCCAAGGCATGTACGAGACGGTTGAGGATGTGCACGGCCGCCGCCTGCTGCTTATCGACGACGTTATCACCACGGGTGCGACGATGGCAGCGGCTTCGGCGGAACTCAAGCGCGCCGGTGCCACGGCCGTTGATGGCCTCGCTATCGCACGCGTTTGGTAGGGGTGGTTTTGTGGCAGTGAAGATTGAGCGGCGCAACGAGCCGACAAGCGAACAGCTAGCGGCTTCCGTAATCCTAACAGGCGCCTCGGCGCTACGCATGATGCGCTCCGAGCGCCGGCAGATGGGCTACATAAGCTGGAGGGACCTTGATCCCGATGAAGAGCGCCGTGTGCTGCGCACATCGTCGCCCTCGACCGAGGACATCTATCTTCCCGATTTGGTGCGGATTGGGGCCGCAAGCGGCGAGGTGCAAGAGGATTTGTGCTTGCTGGTAGGGTCTGCAGCGCAGCGCCGCCGTATTCTTGGCGTGAGCTGGTCCGTATGCTCCGAGTTGCCCGCCGGCTCGATTCTAGAGGTGGAACCGGGGGTGTACAGTCTATCTCCCGAGGCCCTTTGCGTAGCCGTCGCGCGCGAGGTCGGCTGCATCCAGGCATTTGCCCTGGCCCAGGAGCTGTGCTCTAAGATTTCACTGAGTGACCGCGGGAAGTATCTGCCTCCCTACACCTCGCCTGTCGTGAACAAATTGGCAAAGGACAAAGACCAGCCGCCAGATGTCGGTTACTTTGAGGTCGAGTCCGTGCTGACACCCGATTGCCTGGTAGATTACCTCGCGGCATGCAAGGGGAGCGCGACCAAGCAGCTGCGGCGGCTGTGTCCCTATCTGTCGGAAAACCTGCGTTCACCCATGGAGTGCATCATGCTTGCCATGTTTTCGCTTCCGTTTTCCTATGGCGGATTTGCCTGTGGTCCCTTTAAGACCGACTACAAGATCGAGTTCGATGACCGCGCGCAGGCAATCTCGGGGATGCCGCATGCAGTTTGCGATGCGTATCAGGAAGCAGCCCAGTTTGACCTGGAATACAACGGTGAGCTGGGCCATTCCTCCCGGAGGGGACGTATCCATGATGAAAAACGCAACACGGGCTTGATTACTATGGGAATCGAGGTCGCGACTGTCAACAACGAAATGTTCTGCGACATGGAGGCGATGGAGGCGCTCGCATGGCGCATCCACCAGCGCATGGGTAAGCGATATCGCAACCGTGTTGACGCTCGCAGAAAGAAACAAGAGGCGCTATTCAACACGCTGCGGGCGTGTTTTGGGCTTAAGCCGGTCTAATTCGCGTCGAAAATAGGGGGTTAATCATATGCTCTGGCCAAAATATGGCAAATATGAGTACTGTCACTAAATCAGTAACAGCAAAATCAAGGAATTTAGGACTCGGAGGCGTCGTAAAGTAAGAAGATAATAAACAAATGTAGAATAACTAAGCATCAGGTTGGCGACACTGAGCGCAAAATCTGTCCGAGAGGCCAAAATTGTCTGCTACTAAATTGGTAACAGTACTCATATTTGCTATTTTTTGGCCACGGCACCCTGAGACGGGTGCCCCGGAGCTCCCCGTAGGGGAGCTCCGGGCTTCATAGGGGCACGAATGGTCCGCTCCGACCCGCAAAATCTGTACTCGAGATGCGAATGACGCCCCTAACCTTAAACTTTAGCTTGAACTTAGTTATAATGCGCTTCGTTCCTACCAGGCTGTGGTTGCGGACGGACGAAATGCCCGTCCTAGTCCAAGACAGACGCGGTCAAAGGGATCCACGTAAGCGACCGCGTGCGCGCGGCGCGATCATGGCGCGTCCTAGATGTAAGCCGCACCGTCCGTTCTACTTTCTTTGGGGCAATACCGCCTCGCGGGCGAGCGGGTCAGTCGTGAAGGTGGCTGCGGCCTCCCGAGCAAACACCCCGGTGCGCAAGTGTGGGGTCAAATACCAGGTCAGCTGGTGGGAACAACCTGATATTCCGCGCAACGCACGGATTGTATACGACACAGAAGGCAGGGTAGTGGACATGGTGAGGGGCAGCTTGATGCACGCGGCTCGGTTAGGTGCTGGGACCGCAGCGGTCATCGCCGTTTTGGGCCTGAGCGGATGCGCGTTCAACCCGCTGTCTACGTTCACGACTCCCACGATCGACCAGATCGAGTACGAGACCGTCACGCTGGCGGTGTCGGACGATGCCCTGGTCACTCCCGGAACCCTGACGGTCGCCCTCGATACTTCCGATGCGCCGCAGGCCATGCAGGGCGCCGACGGCGAGCTCACGGGGTATGCGGTTGACGCCGCCCGCGCCCTCGCAAGCCGCATGGGCCTTAAGGTCGCCTTCGTCGATGCGTCCTCGGCAGGTTCCGCGCTCGGCGACAAAAAGGCCGATATCTTTATCGGCGAGATTAACTCCACGGACGGGGACATTAGCTCGCTCGGCACCTGCCTGTACGATGCCACTTCCGTGTTCGGTAAAACTAGCGATGGTGGGTCGCTAAGCGTTTCCACCGATACCCTTAACACGTCCACCCTGGGCGTTCAGACGTCCTCGGCCTCGCAGGAGGCGCTTGCTAAGCAGAGCATCACCGCCAACCAAAAGACCTACTCCAACATCAACGAGTGCTTTGAGGCGCTCGAGTCCGGCGAGGTCGACTATGTGATCTGCGACTCCACGGCCGGCGGCTACCTTGCACGCCTGATGAGCGAGGTCTCCTATGTCGGTGCGCTCGAGGCGCCCTCGACGCTTGGTGTTGCGGGCCTCTCGTCCAATGACGAACTGTGCCGTGCCGTGAGCGATGCCCTCGACGGTATTACGGCCGACGGCACGCTCGAGGCGGTCCACTCTGTCTGGTATGGCACGATGCCCTACGACCTCACCACTAAGACGGTTTCGGGCGCTAACGTGCAGCCGGTCGACTCTGAGTCCAGTGAGACCACGTCCTCCGGCAGCGAGTCCTCCGATTCCAACAATGAGACCGCATCCTCCGAGGACAAATCGTCCAGCCAGGAAGGCGCCATCACCGACGACGACATTAACAAACTCAATAGCTAGTTATTGCTAGGGGTGGTGTCTCCTATACGTTGGAAAGGACACCTCTTCACGGTTTCAACACGCACTGCCGGGCTTCCCCAATAGAGGAGCCCGGCTTTTTCATCCCTATAAAACCAGCAGGTCAAAGCCAATTTCAAGAAGAAAAACCAATTCTGCCGACGCCCTCCTATAGCGCACTTTGCCACAGAAAAGTGCGAGACTTCGGTATGCGGTATCAAGCAATCGTTATTCGGGTCTTTGGGAATCCGCGTGATTAAATGCACAGCAATGGGTACATAGCCAGTACAGTAAGTCCCCGAGGCAGATTGGAGCCACGTATGGATATCAAGGTTTCTGGACGCAAGACGACGGTAACCGATGCTCTGCGTGCGCATGTGGATGAGAAGATCGGCGAGGCGCTCAAGGTTTTCGATATCGAGCCCATGACGGTCGACGTTGTACTTCGCTATGAGAAGAACCCCTCGAACCCCAACCCGGCAATCGTCGAGGTTACGGTTCGTGCCCGCGGTTCGGTGATTCGCGTTGCCGAGCACGGTGCAGATATGTACGCCGCCATCGACCTCTCCGCCGATAAGGTCACCCGCCAGCTGCGCAAGTTCAAGACCAAGGTTGTGGACAACCGCCAGGGCGGTGCCAGCGCCGCGGATGTCGCACCGGTCGAGCGCGTTGAGGATCTGGCCGACCTGCTGCTGCCCCAGGAAGAGGACGACCTGCTCGTCCGCGAGAAGGTTATCGACGTCACCCCGATGACTGAGGAGCAGGCGCTGGTGCAGACAGATCTGCTCGGCCACGACTTCTACGTGTTCGAGAACGCGACGACCGGTCTCATCAATGTGGTGTATCACCGTAAGAATGGTGGATATGGCATCATCAAGCCCCGCATCGAAACACTTGACGAGTAAAATACGTTAACTTGCATGAGTTAACGGTTGGCGGCCATCCCATGCGGGTGGCCGCCTTTTTACGTAAGGAGTCGCTTTGATGGACAAGGCCGCATCCGCCGGTCATTCGAACCGTTGCCGCATCGTCGTCGATACCTGCTGCGACTTTAGCCCCGAGGTCGCTGCGAACCTCGATGTCGATATCCTGGGTTTCCCCTTCATTATCGATGGCGAAGAGCGCACGGACGACATCTGGTCGAGCATCACACCCAAGGAGTTCTACGACCGGATGCGCGCCGGTGCCCGCGTGTCCACCTCGGCTGTGTCGCTCGGTCGCTATATCGAGTTCTTTACCGAGTGCGCCAAAGAGGGCACGCCCACGGTCTACCTGTGCTTTACCTCGGCGCTGTCGTCGAGCTACAACTCCGCGTGCCAGGCGGCAGATGCCGTGCGCGCCGAGTATCCCGATTTTGAGCTTTACGTGGTCGACAACGCTCTGCCCTGTGCGACCGGCGCGCTCTTGGCGCTCGAGGCCGTGCGCCAGCGTTCGGCGGGACTGACCGCCAAGCAGCTGGTCGATTGGGCAAACGAGGCAAGGACCTACGTCCACGGCTACTTTACGCTCGAGGGCTTCGACGCACTGGCTGCCGGCGGTCGCATTCCGCCCGCGGCGGCGCAGCTCACGGCAAAGCTCGATGTCAAGCCCGAGCTGTCCTACGACCTGGCCGGCTCGCTGTCGCTGATCGGCGTCAACCGCGGCCGCAAGAAGGCACTCAAGTCCATCCTCAAGTCGTTCCGCGAGAACTACGTGCCCGACCGCACCATGCCCATCGCCATCATGACGGCCGATGCCGAAAAGGACGGCGACTGGCTCGAAGCCGCCATCCGCAAGGAGGAGGGCTGCGCCGACGTCACGATCATTCGCGGCTCCGTGGGTCCCACCATTGGCTCGCACGTGGGCCCCGGCATGGTGGGCTGCGCGTTTTGGGGTAAGAACCGCGCCGACAAGGCGTCGCTTTCCGACCGCATCGCCCGTCGCGTGCGCGGTCAGTAGGCAAGTAACGCGGCCGTAATCGATCCCAGCTCACTGCCCAAACGCTGGCATCGAGTATTCAACCTGGTAACAACACCCAACCCAAAAGGAAAGGTTTCATGGCAAACAAGCTCTCCGTCGCATTTATCGGCACCGGAATCATGGGTGCCCCCATCGCCGGCCACATCCTGGACGCCGGCTATCCCGTCACGGTCAACAACCGCACCAAGTCCAAGGCCGCCGCGCTTATCGAGCGCGGCGCTGTCTGGGCCGATACGCCGGCGGATGCCGTGGCGAACGCCGACGTCGTCTTTACCATGGTGGGCTATCCCTCTGAGGTCGAGGAACTCTACCTGGCGGGCGACGGCCTGCTCGCGTGCACCAAGCCGGGCGCGGTCTTGATCGACCTCACCACGAGCTCGCCCGAGCTGGCGCGCGACATTGCCGAGGCCGCCCAGGTTTCTGGTCGCATGGCGTTTGACTGCCCCGTCACCGGCGGCGAGTCGGGCGCTATCGCCGGTACGCTCACGGCTATCGTGGGCGCTACCGAGAACGACATCGCGCCGGTCCGCGATATCCTTTCCACCTTTGCGGCAAACATCTGCTGCTTCGATGGCGCCGGCAAGGGCCAGGCTGCCAAGCTCGCCAACCAGGTGTCGCTGGGCGCCTGCATGGTCGGCATGGCGGACGCCATGGCATTTGCCGAGCTGAGCGGTCTTGACCTGGAGAAGACCCGCCAGATGATCCTGGGCGGTACCGGCAAGTCCGGCGCCATGGAGAGCTTGGCCCCCAAGGCGCTCGACGGCGACTACAAGCCTGGCTTTATGGTCGAGCACTTCATCAAGGACCTGCGCCTGGCGCTCGCTTACGCCGACGATCGCGAGCTCGCGCTGCCCGGTGCCGACGTGGCCTTTACGCTCTACGACATGCTCGACGCCATCGGTGGCGCCAAGCTGGGTACCCAGGCCATCACGGTACTCTATAAGGAGGAGGCCGACGCCATCGCCGCCGGTCTGGACTGGTCGCAGTATCGTCCCGAGGAGCACGGTGCTCACGAGGAAGGCTGCGGTTGCGGCGAGCACGGCGACGACCACGAGTGCGGTTGTGGCCACCACCATGGCGAGGACCACGAGTGCTGCGGCGGCCACGGCCATGACGACGGCCACGAGTGCTGCTGCGGCCACCATCACGGGGAGTAGCGCCCATGAGCTGGACGTTCGTGGTACTAGCGCTGGTGCTCTTTCTCTTTGCGATCTACATTGGCTTTTTGTGCGGCCAGTGGGCGTGCGAAAAGCGCGTGATCACCAAGCGCGACTACTGGATCGCCAATTTTGCAGGAGCGGCGGCAGTCGTCCTACTGACCTGGGTGTTTTCGCTGTTCCCGCTGGTGCAGTTTGCGCCGATCGGCTGGCTCGGCGGCTTTATCGCCGGTCTTAAGATGAGCTTTGGCGAGTCCGTCGGTCCGTGGCGCAAGCACGACGAGGTCTTTAACGTCAACAAGGCTCATCGCGCCGCCGCCGACGCGGGCGACGCTGAGGAACGCCGCCGTGCGCGTCGCAATGGCGCGGCCGACCGACAGCTCATCTCGGTCACCGATGACAGCAAGGGTGCTGGCAAGCACGCTAAGAAATAGTAAGAAGAGGTAACTATGGCAGAAAACAAAGATGAACAGCTCACCGACGAGGAGCTGGCACAGCTTCAGCTGGCAGAGGAGAACGAGAACGCCGTCGACCGTCTGGTCAAGGAGCTCGGCTGCCCCACGCGCCGCATCCGCCAGTTTGCCGCCCGCGTGCTGCACCTGCTTGCCGAGCGCGATCCGCAGCGCGTCGTGCCCTGCGTGCCCGCGCTGATCGAGGCGCTCGACCGCCCCGAGGCGCAGACCCGCTGGGAGGCCCTCGATGCCCTGACGGCGCTCGCTACCACCTGCCCCGAGCAGCTGGGCGATGCCTTTGAGGGCGCCGAGACTGCACTGTTCGACGAGATCTCCTCCACGCTGCGCTATGCCGCCTTCCGCCTGCTGTGCGTGTGGGGTGCCACGAGCGTCGAGCGTTCGCGCGAGGCTTGGCCCATCCTGGACGAGGCCATCCAGTGCTACCACGGCGACCTCGAGTATCGCGACATGCTCGGTTGCCTGTACGAGTTTTGCCAGGGCGAGATCGACGCCGAGGTTGCCGAGAAGCTTGCGCTGCGCCTTAAGTTCGATGCCGAGAACGGTAAGGGCAGCTATCTCAAGGCCCGTTCGAGCGAGATTTGCGAAATGCTTGTTAAACGTTTTGGCCTGGATCTCTCCAAAAAGAAGAAGCGTGCTAGCGTTAAAAAATCTGACGACGCCGAAGACGAGGAGTAACAGATTATGGCGCACGATGTAGTCCTGATTCCCGGTGACGGTATCGGTCCCGAGATTACGCAGGCCATGCGCCGCGTGGTCGAGGCCACTGGTGTCCAGATCAACTGGAACGTCCAGGAGGCCGGCGCCGGCGTCATGGACGAGTTTGGCACGCCGCTGCCCCAGCATGTGCTCGATGCGGTCGCCGAGACCAAGGTTGCCATCAAGGGCCCCATCACCACGCCGGTCGGCACGGGTTTCCGTAGCGTTAACGTCGCCCTGCGCAAGCATTTCGACCTGTACGCCTGCGTGCGCCCTTGCCTGTCGCAGCCGGGCGACGGCTCTCGTTTCCGCGGTGTCGACCTGGTCATCGTGCGCGAGAACACCGAGGACCTCTACGCCGGCATCGAGTTCGATGAGGGCACTGCCGAGGTCGAGGAGCTCTCGCAGCTCGTCGAGCGCTCGGGTCAAAAGACCTTCGCCGCCGATTCCGCAATCTCGATCAAGCCGATCTCTATCGCCAAGAGCCGCCGCATTGTGGAGTATGCCTTTGAGTATGCCCGTCGCTGCGGCCGCAAAAAGGTGACGGCCGTGCACAAGGCCAACATCATGAAGGCGACCGACGGCCTATTCCTGCGCGTGGCGCGCGAGGTGGCCGCCAACTATCCCGATATCGAGTTCAACGACAAGATTGTCGACGCCACCTGCATGGGCCTGGTCCAGAACCCCAACGACTTCGATGTCCTGGTGCTGCCCAACCTGTACGGTGACATCGTGAGCGACCTGTGCGCCGGCCTGGTGGGCGGCTTAGGGATGGCCCCCGGCTCCAACATCGGTGCCGACTGCGCCATCTTCGAGGCGACGCACGGCTTCGCGCCCGATATCGCTGGCCAGGATATCGCCAACCCCACGGCCGAGATTCTGTCTGCGGCTATGATGCTCGATCACCTGGGCGAGAACGACGCGGCCAATCGCATTCGCGCCGCCGTTTCTACCACGCTCGACGAGGGTGAGCAGGTTACCGGCGACGTTCGTCGTGCCCAGACCGGCTCCGTTGAGGGCGCTGTGGGCACGCAGGCCTTTGCCGATGCCGTTATCGCGCACCTGGCCTAAGGCATGCACACTGCAAACGCCTAAATAGTACTTAAGTGTTTGCGTATAACCTGAGAATCAATACGCCCGGCGCTCTGTCGGGCGTATTCTATTGCGGACTATGTTTCCTAACAAGGAGTAACTGATATGGGTCTGATTCAAAAGAAGGACGAGAAGGACGAGATCGACGGCATTCAGATCATCGAGCGCGGCGAAGGCCCCGACGGTGACGAGGACGAGAAGATCGATCTGGTCGCCGGTACGTCTGCCGAGCACATTGCTGCCGGTACGACGGCCGAGGAGGAGGACGCCCGCCTGGAGGCTCAGATTGCCGCGGATGCCGCTGACGAGAACCTCATGCCCGAGGAGCAGGACGAGGACGACTCCGATGAAGACGACCATGCATCCAAGCACAAGAAGACGATGATTGCCGCCTTTGTGGTTGCCGTCGTGATCGCTGCTGTGGTCGGCTTCTTTATTGGCAATGGCGGCTTTGGCGGCAAGGGCGTCGGGTCGGCGACCCTCACCGAGGACCAACTCGATTCGACCGTGGCAAGCTATAGCTACAACGGCAAGAAGAGCGACATCACTGCGCGCGAGGCCATCGAGAGCCAGTACAGCCTCGATACCGTCAAGGATAGCGATGGCAACTACACCGCTCCTTCTGCCGATGTCATCCTGTCCTACGTGCGCAACAAGATCCTGCTCGACGCCGCCGAGGACGAGGGCATCACCGTCTCTTCTAAGGAGATGAAGAAGTACGCCGAGGATTCCATCGGCACTTCGGACTACAAGACCATGGCCACGCAGTATGGCGTGTCCAAGGATCAGGCCAAGCAGATCGTCCGTCAGTCCGCGACGCTGCAGAAGCTCTACAAGAAGAAGGTGGGCGATAGCTCCGCAAGCATGCCGACCGCCCCGACCGAGCCTGCTGACGGCAACGAGGAGACCGCGAGCAAGGACTACGCCGACTACATCATCAACCTTGCCGGTGACGAGTGGGATAGCGAGAAGGGCACCTGGAAGGACGCCGACAGCACCTATGCCAAGGCCTTTGCCGATGATGCCTTTACGACCGATAGCGCCACCTACAAGCAGGCCATGACCGCCTACTACACTGCTTATCAGCAGTATTCCTCGCAGGCTTCGAGCGCCAGCTCCAAGTGGACCGAGTATGCTAACGGCCTCTATGCCAAGGCCAACATCAGCATCTACGGCCTGTTTGCGTAAAGATTGCCTGAGCCTTCGAGTACGAAGCCGAAATATCTGATGGAGCCCCCTAGAACGGACATCGTTCTAGGGGGCTTTTTGCGTTGTGGGGAAGGGCGGGGAAGAGGGTGGTAGGGGAGAGGTTATATACAAATTCTTGGAGACTTTATTCATGTAAAGTGAAAACGATTTCGGCCAAACTGGTAGTAACAATGTGGTACCACTGTTCATCTGGTAGTAACCAATTTTGATTCGAAATCGAATGGAAATTGCTAAAAATTAGTTTGGTGATGAAAGAAACGCAGCACGCCTACCTGCGTAAATTACCGTTTACGGGCCAAAACTAACCGTTTGGCAACGAAATAATAATTTGAACGAAATGTGGTGGACGCTTGAATTGAGTGTGTGCTACCGTACATACCAGCAACCCCAAATAGGGACTGGGTTGTCTAAGTTTGCGCACCAATGCCGGCAAGCGGAGAAGCCGGTATGCATAAGGTATGCATAAGGCGCGGACATGGAACTCGTTGGTGAACAACGAAAGAAAGGTTGGAGGAGATACCATATGATGAAGTGCCTCCAGAAGCTCGGCAAAGCGCTGATGCTTCCCGTCGCGGCGCTTCCCGTCGCAGGTATTCTTATGGGCGTGGGCTACCTGCTCGCTCCCGCAGTCATGGGTGCTGCCGGTGACACTACCGGTTTTGCCTATACCGCCGGTTTCCTGCTCATCAAGGCAGGCGGCGCTCTTATCGATAACATGGCCTGGCTGTTCGCAGTCGGCGCCGCTGTCGGCCTTGCCGACGATCACGATGGCACCGCTGGCCTCGCTGGCCTCGTCGCCTTCCTGATGATCCAGCAGCTCCTGAACCCCGCTGTTGTTGGTACCATTCGTGGTATGGACGCCGATGCTCAGACCGCTTGGCTTGCCACGACCGAGGGCATCGCGTTCTCCAAGATCGCTGGTAACTCCTTCATCGGCATCCTGTCCGCTGTCATCGGTGGCACTTGCTACAACAAGTTCAAGGACACTCGTCTTCCCGACTGGCTGGCCTTCTTCTCCGGCAAGCGTTGTGTCGCCATCATGACCGCCGTCATTTGCATCGTCGTCTCCGTCGTCCTGCTCTTTGCTTGGCCGCTCATCTTCGGTGCTCTTGTTGCTCTTGGTGAGGGTATCGCCGCCATGGGTGGTATCGGCGCTGGCATCTATGCCTTCCTCAACCGCCTGCTCATCCCGACCGGTCTGCACCACGCTCTGAACAACGTGTTCTGGTTCGACACCATCGGCCTGGGCGACCTGACCCACTTCTGGGCTGGCGAGACCTCTGCTGACGTCAAGTGGAGCCTCGGTATGTACATGTCCGGCTTCTTCCCCTGCATGATGTTCGGTATCCCGGGCGCTGCCCTGGCTATGGTTCAGACCGCTAAGAACAAGAAGGCTGCTATCGGCCTGGTTGTCTCCGCTGCCATCTGCGCCTTCGTCTGCGGCGTCACCGAGCCCTTCGAGTTCGGCTTCATGTTCCTGTGCTTCCCGCTCTACGTCGTGTACGCTGTCCTGTACGGCATCTTCACCATCGTCACCTACTATGTTGGTTTCCGTGCTGGCTTCTGCTTCTCCGCTGGTGCTACCGACCTTCTGTTCTCCTCTAGCCTCCCGGCTGCCGCCAACACCTGGATGATCATCCCGCTGGGCATCGCTGCCTTCGTGGTCTTCTACCTCGTGTTCCGCTTCGCCATCACCAAGTTCAACCTCATGACCCCTGGTCGCGAGGATGAGGATGTCGAGGAGACCTCCGCTTCCGCCGCTGCTGGCGACGACAAGTTCGCCGCTCTGGCCGCCGCTGTTCTTGCTGCCGTCGGTGGCAAGGAGAACGTCAAGACCGTTGACTGCTGCGCTACTCGCCTGCGCTTCGAGCTCGGCGATTCCGCTCTGGTCGACGAGGCTGCCTGCAAGAAGGCCGGCGCTCTGGGTGTCATGAAGATGGACAAGGGTGCTACCCAGGTCATCATCGGCACGCAGGTCCAGGCTGTTGCCGAGGAGCTCAAGAAGCTTCTCTAAGCCTCAAAGACGTATCTGTCTTGCAAAGGGTCGTCCCGCTCCGCGGGGGCGGCCCTTTTTGCTACCTCAATACTTGATGCAGCGATGTAATTGGTATTACAGTGCGCAGACTATCATCCGGCAAACAATATCGAAATTTGCGGGTTGACCTGCTGTTATTCCATTAAAACTGCTATAGTACGTGGTGTCTGGTTACAACCAATTTCGAGTCATTTATCCGGCAGGTATCATTATGGCAATGGGAGCGCGCAAACAACCTCTGTACGATCAGCTCGTCGATTTGCTGACCGATAAAATCGATCACGAGCTTCGACCCGGCGACTATTTGCCGTCTGAGCGTGACCTGTCGGAGCGCTACGGGCTCTCGCGTACGACGGTTCGTCTTGCCCTGCAGGAGCTTGAGCGCCTTGGCTTGGTGGTTCGTCAGCGCGGCCGTGGAACCATGGTGTGCGACCGCTCTCTACAAACGGCAAACCTCACGCAAACCTATAGCTTTACCGAGCAGATGAAGGCGATCGGCCGTGTGCCCAAGACGACGATTCTTGAGTTTACCGAGGTCGAGGCTGACAAGAATATTGCTGTAGAGATGAACGCGCGCCTGGGCGAGCGTCTGTACAAGATCAAACGCCTGCGTATTGCCGATGGTGTGCCGCTGATGATTGAGTGTACATATCTGCCGAGTCGCAAGTTCTTTGCGCTTAAGCGCCCCATGATCGAGAACAAATCGCTGTACGACATGATCGAGCAGGACTTTCACGAGAAAGTTCGCGTGGCAGAGGAAGAATTCTACGCGAGTATCGCCCGCCATTCCGACGCTCGTCTGCTCGAGATTGCCGAAGGCGCACCGGTCCTGGATTTGATTCGTACCACATATGACATGAGCAACGAGGTTATCGAGTATACGCGTTCGGTTGCGCGCGCCGACCAGTTTAAGTACAAGGTCTATCACAACCGCGCAGTCTAGAGTTATTGGGTATAAACGGCTTGGCGTGTTTTGCGGCGGGT
>CABQXG010000003.1 GCA_902468045.1 uncultured Collinsella sp. | reverse complement strand
AGTCCGCACTTCCGCGCCATATGCTTCACTGAGTCGATGGAGCGCCCGAGGTCCTTGGCTACCTGCTTGGCGCCGTCTCCGGCGTGCTCTTCGAGGTATCTGAGTTCACGTGTCGACCATTGCCTCACGCCTTCGCTTCTCCCTTCTGCTGGCGTTCCCACTCGCGATATGCTTGGCGGATCGTCGAGCACATGCCGTCAAAGGCAACTTCGCGGGCCGTCTTCTGACGCTGCTCCTGTTGCTTCTCGTCGCTCATTAGGCCACCGCTAGCTCATGCAGCTCGTCCAACGAAACGCCGAGGATGCGAGATAGCGCGTAGGCTTCAGACAGGCTGAACTCGTACGAGCCTCGAACTTTGTTAAAGAACGAAGATCGGCTCATACCGAGACTGTCTGCCAGCGCGTCACGTGTAACACCATTCGTTTCGGCGTACTCGTTGACCTTCTCCGACAGGTTCATGCTTCTCCTTTCTCCCGTACAAAACTTTGTACTCCTACAGTATTGTACAAAGTTTTACACCGTGCAATACTTTGTACGTGTAAATATTTGGACTGTAAGGGGAGGCCATGGAGTACCGGTTTGTTCTCGCACATTACTTAGAGGAGCAGGGAATGACTCCAGCTGAGCTTGCTCGCGCTATTGGTTCCCCTAGATCGACCGTTTCTGCCCTTTTGAGCGGAAGGGCAAAAGAGCCAACACTTGGTAAAGCTAAGGCGATAGCGGACGCTCTTGGCGTGTCCCTTGAAGAGATGGCTCGGATGACATACGAGGAGGAATAGGCATGGGACTTCTTGGTGATATGGCTAAAGCCGCTGCGAAGGTCGCTATAAATCAAGTTTCAAACACTGCGCACGAGAAGGT
Organism: uncultured Collinsella sp.; assembly: GCA_902468045.1. Classification (GTDB taxonomy): domain Bacteria; phylum Actinomycetota; class Coriobacteriia; order Coriobacteriales; family Coriobacteriaceae; genus Collinsella. Next base: position 20,447 of record CABQXG010000003.1, on the reverse strand, counting down.
TTCCGAGATGTTCCCAACAAAGGAGATCGTTCTATCCGGCTCACACGAGCGCGATGTCTACACCTACTACGGCGGGCCATTGAAGGGAATAAGGGTCGGGCAGACATTCGATGCTGAGGTCGCTAGGAAGCCTGTCACCCTTGTAAGCGAGTTGACGGGAACAGAATGGAATACTGCCGAACACGGAAACAACGCGCTTATGTATAGGGGCAAGCCATTTGGCTCTTTTAGCCCAATGAGCAAAAGCATTCGAAAAATGATCCGTATGGGATACCGGGTCAAGATTAGGTGCAAAAACGTTGGATGGTACGCGCAGGGGATACCTGAGATTGTTGCCATGATTCCAGATCCAGAAGCTGTGTTCTCTTGGCTTGACGAGTGCGAGAGAAGTGGTGAGGAGGTTCCGTTCAATGCCAACAGCTAGAACTGCGGTGATATACGCCCGCTTTTCGTGCAACAAGCAGCGCGAGGCCTCCATCGACGACCAGCTGCGCATCTGCCGCCAGTGGTGCCAGCGCGAGAAGTACGCCATCGTGGCGGAATACTGCGACTATGCCATAAGCGGGCGCACCGACGACCGCCCCGAGTTCCAGCGCATGGTAGCCAACGCGGGTGAGAGCGACATAGTGCTTGTGTACATGATGGATCGCTTCAGCCGTGGGGAGTACGACGCGCCCATATATAAGCGCGAGCTTGCCCAGCACGGCGTGAAGCTCGTCTCGGCGCTTGAACAGATACCAGATTCGCCCGAGGGCATCATTTACGAGAAGCTGCTTGAGGGCCTTGCGGCGTGCGAGTCGAAGAAGACCGCGATCCGCACGAGGCGCGGCATGGAGGGCAACGCGCTCAAATGCAAGACCAACGGCGTGCGCGTGTTCGGCTACGCCAGCAACGAGGCCGACGAGTACGTGATCAACGAGGACGAGGCCGCTTTCGTGCGCGAGGCGTTCAAGCGGCGCATAGCAAAGGAGACCACCAACTCGATAGCTCGCGACTTCGCGGCACGCGGGGTCAAGACCTCGCAGGGAAACCCGTGCGGCTACTCGATGGTCGAGCGGATGGTGAAGAACCGGAAGTACACGGGGCGCTACGAGTGGGGCGGCGTTGTCAAAGAGGGCGGCATGCCCGCGATTATCGACGAGGTGACGTTCATGGAGGCACAGGGCATACGCGCGGCCAAGGAGCGCAGCGCGGAGAGCTGGGGCGACTTCGCCCTTTCCGGCAAGGCGATCTGCGCGGGCTGCGGGCGCAACCTGCAAGGCGTGAGCGGGCGCGGGCGCGGCAACCGCAAGTACGAGTACTACCGCTGCCACGACGGATGCGTTAAGCCCGTCAGACGCGAGGAGCTTGAGGGCGAGATCGTCAAGGCGCTGCGGGCTCTTCTGCAAGACCGCGAGGAGGCCTTGAGGATAGCCCGCATGGTGGCGGAAAGCTCGGACGGGGCAGAGGTGGCGGCGAGGCGCAAGCAGGCCGCCCAGTCGCTCTCAGCCGCCGAGCGCGGGCTTCGCAACATCTTGAACGCCATCGAGCAGGGTATCATCGCGCCCGGCGCGAAGGAGCGCATAGCGGAGCTTGAGCATCAGCGCGACCGCGCCAAGCTCGACCTTGAGGCGATCAGGGACGATCAGATAGACCCCGAGCGGCTGGCCGACTTCCTGCAATGCGGCTCCGCCCTGGACGACGCGACTCTATTGAAGGCGTTCGTATACCAGGCGAGCGTGAGCGACGAAGAGTGCATAGTGACGCTGAACTACGACGTGGAAAACAACGAACCCGCCAGACTTGACATCAAGCGGGTTCGTACAAAATGCAAATGGTGCCCCCGGGCGGATTCGAACCGTCGACACCCGCTTTAGGAGATATGATTTAATGCTACCCCCTACTATTCATCAAGCATCATTGAACACCATATAACTGCAGATAAACATAGCAGTTTGTGTCTTTTGCCTCCGGTAGCTGCGCCTACGCTTTTACAAACATATTACTAACAGCTTTAGCTAAACTGCACTCAATGAATTGTTGAAAACTATTCAAAGAAACGGAGCGCAAAGATGTCAGAACAGCCACTAATTAGCGGAAGAGGCACGTGTTGGAAAGACAAGAGATCACCTAACACCTATCGCTATTATTTTTCCCTTGGAGTCAAGGACCCTAAGACGGGGCGCTACAAACGATCCCCAACTTATACAGTTCGTTGCAAGACTAAAACAGAAGCTAAGGCTGCAATGCAGGCCAAGCTGGCTGAAATCAACTCCTCTGGCACGATCACTAAAACTAAAAAGCCCACTTTGCTTGCGTCCTACTGCTGGGCCTTTCATGAAAATAGGGACACCGAGCTTGCGCCAACGAGCTATGAAAGAGAAGCGTACGATTGCAGGCATATCGAAGACCTATTCGGTGCGTTTCAGACAATTGAGGGGCTAACTCCCGATCTAATCGAAGAAACATATGCCGAAGCTCGTCGTACGGGAAAATACAAACCATCAGAGCTTGTACGAATCAATGCGAAACTGCGTCAGATTTTGTCGAATGCAGTCGCAAAGAGAATAATTGACCGAAACCCCTGCGCTACCGTTCATGTTCGCAGACCACGCAACAAAAGAGAATCACTGACAATCGACCAAGTAGCTACCCTATGCACACATCTTCAACACATTGAGCTCACCGCCGAAGCTGTTGGTACACTAGTACTAGTGTATACGGGTATGCGGAAAGGCGAGATGCTGGGCCTCGAATGGCGCGATTGGGACCCTGCCAATAAAACCTTGAAAATTGACAGGCAGTACACCAACGACCATGAACTGAGGGCACCCAAGTCACAAGAAAGCCAACGCAAAATCCCCGTTGGAGAAACCTTGGCCGAACGTCTTCAATCATGGTCAGCCATACAAAAAGAGCTCCTGGCCTCTCTGGGGCTGTCCCAGACTGGCAGCACTCCCATCATTAGCGATATTGCTGTCGAGCAAGGGATCCCTACTGTCTGTCACATGAAAAACTACATCTTCAACCATTGGTTTCGCGATTTCGCAGTTAGCTGCAATCTTGGAATCTATGAGCCGAACAATTCGACTGGCGGAAAACTATATAAGGGCATCTGCCCGCATCAGCTCAGGCATTGTGTAAGCACTTTTATGCTGGCGAACGGATCGGACGTTAGAAGCGTGCAAGGTATTCTTGGCCACGCGGACCCCAATATCACGCTCAAAACGTATACAAGCCTCGTTCAACAATCAGAAATAAAAGCAGTTAAAGGCTACGAAGCCTTCATCAACGCCTATATACAGAGAAGCGAGAAATAGCATGTTTTTCATTCATCGTTTATTTCATAATATTACGGTACTATAATACCGTTTCCGCAGGTAGATGCTTTATTTGATTGACATCTAATGAGTTTTAATACATGCTAAAGCTGTCAGATGGCTACGCATGTAGTCATAGAAACCGGCCCCCCAAGTGCTTATGAACCTGGTACGTCTTACAAGCACAGGGAGGGCCCTCATTGAAAGGATAGCTCATCATGGCTACTCCAAAGATTAGCACTCAGGCGTCCACACCGACTTTCCCCACTGGTGCCGCTCAGTGCGATCGGTTGCTCCGCGTTAACGATATCCGCGAACTCACTGGCTGGAGCGAAAACACCGCACGCAAGTTTATGCGAGAGTCCGGCAAGCTCATCCAGATCCATCGCTCTAATTACATGTTTGAAAGCTCGTTCTACGAGCTTTTCAAGCAGCTTGAAGGTCGTACCGCCCACCTTGATTAGGTGGTAAACATGAGCGAGCTTCCGTCGATTTCCGACATATTTAGCGATGATGCTACTGAGCAACGAGAGATTACGGGAAAAATGGATAAGGCTATTTTTATTTCAGTGCCCGAGTGGGCGTGCTGCGTCACCACCGTTGCCGCCGAGCGTCTCATCCTCGGCCTTGTATGGAAGTTTGGAAAACCTTCCAAAAACAAACGGCCCATGGGCTTCTGCGCTAAAAGCAAATGGATTGAGGATCACTACCGCCTGAGTAAGAACACGATATCCCGGGCCTATACCTCTCTGAAGGATAAGGGGTATATTCAAAAAGTTGGTGATGGCAGCTGGATGCTTAATTACGCCGCAATCTACCGCGCCGCGATTGAAAACGCTTGGGAGCCTCCGAAACTTTAAGCCCACAAACCGACTATCGAGGTCGTGAGAGTCGGTCACCGTCAGGATGCCCACAAGAACATGCCGCGGATGTAAAATGAAGCAGGGTCGAACCGAAACAGTTCCCGGACAATTGGCGTCCGGCCAGACACTTCGATTCGACCCTTTCTCATGCCTGCATCTAAAATACTCCCATAATCATCCTCGACATCTTTAACGCCCTCACCTCCTGCCACCAACACGTCGTAGACGCTATTTACAACGAATCGATATAGCCGCCCATTCTTTAAGGCACGTGTTACCATGAAAACGTGCGGTATTTCTCCAACCGAAAACCTGCGTGAACGCATGACTTGAGACGCCTTTTAGAACTCACCGATCGCAGGGCGAACACAAATCAACAGCGGCCGTGCATTGTTCCCAGCCATATGGCATGGCGGAGCCATGCCCGTTGTTGATTGGAGTGCCGCACCATGGCAGACGAGAAGAAAATCAGGGAGATCTACGGCGTGAAGTCCGTCCTCGATGAGGCCGCTGAGCGGATCGAGGCGACGTGGCGGGAGAAGCTGCTGCGCGAGACGGGCGACCTCAGAACCGAGAACGCGTTGCTCAGGGCCCAGCTCGACGAATTCAACCGCAAGCTCGTCGAGGCGAGAGGCCGGAATGAAAAGATTGAGGCCGACTGCAATGAGCGGATTGCCTTTATAGAGGAGAAGTTCGAACTCGATACCGCGAGCCTCGAGCTCGAGAACAACGAGCTCCATGCCGCGAGCGTCAGATATCTCGCCGATGCTCGGGAACTCGACAGGCAGGTCGCCCAGCTCCATGCCGAGGCCGTGGCCATGGTCGATGAGATCGAGCGGCTGCGCGGCGAGCGTGATGCCGCGCTGAAAGCCCAAGCCGAGTTGAACGACGCACTCCTGGCCCAGCGCGACCTGATGGCCGAGGTCGCCGCCCTCAAGGACCGCCTAGCTGCAACCGAACAGCGGGCGGCCGTGGCCGAGGCTAAGGTCGAGGTCATGACCCAGATGAAGGACGAGTAGCCCCGCGCTTCTCCTGTCAGGCTGCTGATTTCTAGGAATCTTCTAGAGCGCTTCCAGAAGGTTCCTAGAACCGGGCGCAGTATCTTCAATCGGCACGATGTCTCGGTAGATCAGGCGATGTCTGTCGTCGCGCCATTCGTCGCCGTGATAATGTCCGAAGAACCAGGCTCGGTAGCCGAGCCGGCCGTCGAGCTCGGCAAGGAATCGCTGAAGTCGGTCGCCCCGATACTCGCGTCCGCGCTCGCGGCACAGCTTCTCTGCCAGAGCAGCAGGGGCCTCATGCGTCACCACGTAATCGACCCTCCAGCCTACGCGGTTGAGCAAGGCGCGGCAGTGGTCCATCTCCTCCTCGCTCGGCATCTCCTCGGGCCACCAGCTCCTCCCCTCCCTGCGATACTGCCTGTCGTTGCTCGCGGCGCCGCCCATGGCAAGGACCGTGAGCCCGCCGATGTCGAACACCTCTCCACGCATCAGGTGCAGCACGCGCGGTCGCGCCTCATGGACGAGCCCGCCGTTCCACTCCCGCACCGGCAGCTCAGCCAGGGCGTGGTGGTTCTCATGATTGCCGTCCACGAAACACGTGGTCCACGGCTTCGACTCGAACCAGTCAAGCCAGTATTTCTCGGCGTTGGATCCATCCCAGACAAAGCCGAAGTCGCCGGCCACGATCACCACGTCATCGCGCGTCAGAGTCCGGCCCAGAGGCCAATTCTTGAAGGCAAACCGGCTGGACCCGTGCTCGGCCCTGCCGTGCACGTCGCCCGTCACATAGATAGCCATCAGTACGCACCCCACGGCAGGAGTTTGTCCCCGAGCCTCACGATCCGGTCATACAGCACCGTGTGCCGTTCGTCCGGATTGCCGTCTCGGTGAAAATGTCCGTAATACCAGCGCTTGTAGTCCAGACGATCCTCGAGCTCGTCGAGGAATCCGGTCAGCCGGTCCACATCCGGGCGTTCCCAGCCTGGATCCGGGTAGAGCGTCGGCGAGAGCATGCGCGTCGAGCAGGTATGGGTGATGACGCAGTCGACCTTCCAGGCGACCTCGTCGAGCCTTGCCCGTGCGGCATCGAAATCGCGCTCGTCCGGCAGCTCCTGCGGCCACCACGAGCTGTACGGGATGCGGTACGCCCTGTCGACGCTCGTCGCCCCGCCCATGGTGAAGACCGTCTTCCCGCCGAGCTCGAAGACCTCCCCGCGCATGAGGCGGCGGATGGACAAAGTATCCGACAGGCGCTGCGTCAGCCCGCCGTGCCACGGCTCCATGGGGCGCTCCGCCCAATGGTCGAAGCGCTCGTGGTTGCCGTCGACGAACAGCACCGTGTAGGGGCGCGACTCCAGCCAGGCGATGTCGGCGCATTCCTCGGCAGAGAAATCCAACGGAAAGCCAAAGTCACCGGCAACGATGAGATAGTCGTCGCTGGTAAGACTGTCGCTGAGCTCCCAGTCGCGGAGCTTTTGCATGTCGAGCCCACCGTGGATGTCGCCTGTCACATAGACCGTCATCGGATCGCCTCTTTCCGCTTGTAAGCCGCCAGCTCGCGCTCGACCTGCCTGTCGCCGGTCTCGTTGACCCACCAGGGCCATTTCACCCGGCCGCACGGCTCGCCGACTCCGGCGAACCACTCCCTCAGCTCGTCGAGGCTCACCGGGGAGTGCCCGTTGGCGTCGCAGCCCACGTCGTAGCGCAGGAGCCCCTGCTTGCGGTTGAACTCGTTGTACGCGCCTCCGCTGCTGTGGATGTGCCCGTGGAGGTGCCACGATCCATGGTTCATGCCCTGCCAGTCGGCCATGGGGTAATGGCTCAGGACGATCTTCTGCCCCTCGATCTTGAGCACGCAGATCGGCGGCTCCACGGTGACCGCGCCCGCGACTGCCGGCTGGGTCCAGTCCTTGTCGTGGTTTCCCGGGACGAGGTGGATGCGCCTGCAGGCGATCCGCTTACGCAGCCCGTATGCGTCCTGGGCGGTCATCTTGAATGAGAAATCCCCCAGGATGTAGAGCTCGTCATCCACGGCGACCCTGCCGTTGATGTTGTCGACGATGGCATCGTTCATCTGCCAAATCGTCTCCCACGGCCGGTCCGTGAACTTCAGGACGTTCTCGTGCCCGAAGTGCGTGTCACTGGTGAACCAGATCATATTTATGTCTCCTTCTGTCGCTAAAAAACGCTCTCCTTCGATGTCAGGAGACGTATTTTGAGCGACATGAGGTGCATATCCCTCATGTTTCATACTCCAATCTGCCGGATTTGCCCAACTAAAAGTTTACGCCCACGAGCGAACAGGATTTGATTTTTGAAATATGGACGAATTCCTCGTCAGGAGGGTAAAATAATGCCGACGGCAGCCCAAGTTGTAGTGAGCTGGGCAGAGCCGTTGCTTAACGAAGTTAGGTCATCGTCTTAGCGACGGTGGCCTTTCTTTTTGGGCTTCGAACCCTGCTTGAGTGCCTTGGAAAGGCCGACAAGGGCCGTGAGGAGCGAGACCATAGCGGTTAGGAGCTTCACGGACTCAGTGAAATCGGTCATGGGCATCACCTCCCATCGGATGGAGGGCTCTGCCCGGCACGAGGACTGCCGCCAGCAAGGACGATTCTATCAGAGCGGCTGACTCCCGCCGATCAATTCATACTCCTCACCCTCGCCGAATTGCGAGTATGAAAGAATCAGCACTGGATGGCAGCGCGCTAGGGCACCGACGATAGGCTTTCCAAAACTAGCGAGGCGTGTCTCCACGAGCGTAATCGCCTCGGTCGACCGCGCGATCGACCTGCGGCGAGATGTCGATGTTGCCACCATGGGCTCGGCCTGCGGCGCGAACGCGGTCATCGCCAGCATCGGGAACGCCGCCGGCGTAACGGTTGCGAATCTCCCTTGCGTAACCGCGCCGGGCAAGAAGCTCATCACGAACCGCCGGATCCTCGAGCAGATCTTCATCGCACTTCGGTGCGATGAACTTAGGGAAGAGATTGTAGGCGACGCCCTTGCTCGCCTTTGCCTGCTCGACCCACGCCGAATACGCTTTCTTAAGCCGTTGAATGTAAATCTCGCAACGCCTCTCATAAGGAAGGGCTCGCTCGGCTTCCAACACGTTATTTTTAAAGGCCGCTTCAAGTTGCTTGACCGCAAACCGCCCGTCAAGACGGGTCAGGTTGAAGGTACATTTTGGATTACCGGCCTCTTTGATATCGAGATCTGTCGCATAGACTCGATTGTTCTTGATGAAAATGTCTACGCCCCATGAGGCAAGTAGCTTTTTGAATTGCTCCATATTCTTTACGCGACCTTCGTCAATCGCAATATGGATCAGCTCACGCAGATTGTTTTTATAACTGTACTCACCACGATCGACAATCTCCTTTTCAATATCGCGCGGCTGTCGATCTCGAATCTTCGAATTCTTCTTTCCCTTTTCGAGCTGAGCGAGATTCCAGGCCTCGTCCATTTCACGAACCCATGCAGCGCGTTCGTACTTTCCCTTGCGACCGCCGATGTCGCAACGCTTGCCGGTATCAAGGTTTGTCCGGTTGATTGCCATATGGACCGCGAACCGTTTTCCCGCTTTGTCGCTCTCCTCGTGCAGCGCGAGAATCACCTGTTGATGCGGATAGTGCTTCGCAAGCCATTGCTCCGCGTAGGCCAGACATGCATCGGGGGTCATCTTGCCTCCGTTGCATGAGCATTCTTCCGGAAGAAACGCGAGGATCTGGTGTAGCAGGATTACGTTTTTGGCTCCGGCTCTCGACGGCTTGTCGTGATGGAAAACCTTTCTGGTTCTATCCATTTTCGAAAACCAGTGGTCGCTCCATTCGATGTTCCAGCCACCACGCACAATCGCATCTTTTCCGTTGATGTATTTACGGACATTCTTTGCGTAGCGCTCGCTCGATACACTTTTCTGTTTGATAACAGTCACTTCACATCACCACCGACGAAATAGCGCTTTTCGAGCTCGTCGATGAAACGGTCTAGCTTACGCCCAACTTGATAAACCTTCTCAAGTGTTCGAAAAACAGCTTTCTCGTTGTACGCGGGAAGCCCTTGGGCGTTCACAAAATACATCAGCTGATTGAGGTTTGTTCCTTCCTTCAAAAGCTCGTGATAGATTTTGTCGATCGACGCCCGATCGACATCGATTTTCTCGACATGCCCTTTGAGCAGTACGCGACGAGCATACGCACTGACAGTCATATCGAGGGAATCAGCATTGCTTTCGATTTTTCTTTTTTCTTCCGGCGAGACCCGGACGTGAATGTCATCGGTTCGGGATTTTTGATCAGCGATTTCCGCAAGACCAAAATCGATATCGAGATCGTCGGCATTGCACAAAACGAAACGTATGAGTTCCGCCTCGCTCATCTCATGTCGCTTTGCGATTGCAGCGATGGCTTTCTTCTCGTCATTTGAAAGAGACGCCTTGACGGTGTGCGGGCGGAGCCTACTCATGATTCCTCCGGAAAACGAATCAGCGATCGGAGAGGCCTCCGATCAAAACCTGCTATGCGATTCGCTTTCCTTTGATGAGGAACGACTGGCGTCGTTCCAATGAAGAATCGTCTCCGCGATTCTTCATCGCGAAGTTTCAACTTCGCAACAACCTTATCGCCGTAGCAGGCGATAAGCAAGGTCTGTGGCGTGGTGTTTTCGGGGTCCGGATGGGCCCACAAAAATGCCACCCACAGTCATCTTGCAATCACCGGAACGGCGATTGGGCGGAGCGTAGCGTAGACACGAAATGAGAGGCCTCGTTTCGAGCGAAAGGCTGCGCGGTGTCGTAGTGTCAGCGGAGACCGAGCGGAAGCGAATTTTTAACGCGAAGGATGCTGAGTGTTAGAAATTCGCTGTAGCGAGAGCGGAGCGGTAATGTGAATGCGAGGGATGCCGAGTTTTTGCATTACCGCGCAGCGGACTCCGGGCGAGGGCTGGAGCAAGTTGATGGAAGACCTTACCGATTTGCGAACGGTTTTGCCCGAAGCATCCTGCACCGCCGGATTCTTTTGGAACGGCCTCTCGTTTGATTGCTTTCCTATCGCTTGCTCCCAGACTGGGCGTCTAAAAAGGCGGCCGAACCGGCCGCCCACAAATAAATAAACATTTACCGAATGGAAGAGAAGAGGAACGATGCCCATTACTCCCAATGACCGGCTACATCGACGACCCAATGCTGCCCCGTAGCCTTCTGTTCATAATGTCCCTGGTCCTCAGAGGTAGTATACGAATCATTGATATATGCTCCATGGTCTTGACCTTGTTCCCACATTGCGTCACTATGAGCTGACCAAGCGGATATAGAATCGAAAGATGCACCGCATGCACTACAAATGTAACGTTCATGACGCGTATATACCACATTCGGCACCCAGACCTGGCTGTAATCGGTCTCCCAGTGGCCCTGCTCGGCAACCCACTTCTTCTGGCTACCGCCGTTGGAAGAGGAATTATTGCTGCCGGAACTCTGCGAATTGCCGGAATTCTGCTTGGACTGGGAGGAATCGCCCTTGTTGTCCGACTTCGAGGAATCGGAAGACTTGTTATCCTCCTTCTTGGAGTCATCGGACTTCTGGTCCTTGTCGTCGGATTCTTTCTTCTCTTCGGTCTTGGTTCCAGAGGTTTGCGCCGCCTTTTCTTCGCTTGGCTTCTTTTTGTCTTTATTCTTTACCGCTGTGGCGGCCCTTTCCGTAGAGCCGCTTCCTTGCTTTGCAACGCTGGCACATCCAAGTTGAGGTGCCGAAAGGCACACCAGAAGCGCAACGATAATAGCCTTTGTTCTCACGCCGATCTCCCTGCCCATGAAACCGGGCGTTGGACACCAGCCGATATCCAACGCCCGGCTCGCTTTTACATCTGCTCGCGGCGCTTCTTTTGATCGAGGAAGACGCCACGAGGACGGTACCGCCGATGGCGAACGTCTCGCCGATGAGTCCCGCGCGGTCGCCGGTCTGGGCGAGGCTGCCGGGCTGGGCGGTATCCGTGCCGGCGAGATGCTTCGGGGTGTATGCCGCCTGCTGCTTTGCGACCTCCTCTGCCTCCTGTCGTGCGATCTCATCGGAAAGCTTCTGCTCCGCTGCGATGCGGTCGGACTTCGCCTGCTCGTAGGCGGCGAGTGTCGCATTGTAGCCGGGCTGGAGCTCGTCCACCGCGGCCTGCTTCTCGTCCAGGCTGGCCTTGGCGGGCGCGACCTTGGCACGTGCCTCGACGGCGGCGGCGAAAAGCGCGTTGAGGGCGTCATCCGCGTTCACATCATGGCCGGAAGCGATCGCCGCGCCGGCATCGATGGAGTTCAGCTTCGACAGCTTGGCGTCTGCCTGCGCCTTCGCCTGTTCGGCGGCGGAGACCAGGGACTCGGCGGCGATGGTATCCGCCTTCGCGGCATCGAGGGCGGCCTTGGTGTCATTGACGGCCTTTACTGCATCCTGCTCGCGCTGCTGTGCCTCTGCGAGCTTCGCGGCAAGGCCGGTGAGGATGTCGAGGTTCGACTGTGCGTCCTCGAGATCGGTCTGGGAGCCGGTAAGCCTGTCGGCGGCAACGCCGGTGTCGGCCTTTGCGGCATCGACGGCACGCTGGGCATCCGCGAGGGCGCGTGCGGTGGCGTCCGCCTTTTGCTCGGCGGCGGCGAGGACGGTCGCCTTCTCGACCTGATCGGCTGCCGCCGCGTCATGGACGCTCTTTGCTGTATCGAGCGCCTTCTTGGCGTCGGCGACGTCCTGGAAGAACTTCGCGAGGTCGGCGTTCGCATCGGCAACGCTCTGCTGCTTGGCCTCGGTGTCCGCCTTGGCGGAATCCAGCTTGGTCTGTGCGGCCGTTACGGCTGCGTTGGCAGCATCAAAGGCGACCTGTTTCTGCTGGACGGTCGACTTTGCCGTATCGACTGCCGCGTTGGCGGCATCGAGGTCCGATTTCGCCGCATCAAGCTCGGTCTGGGCATCCGTGACGCCCTGCTGCTTGGCGGCGACATCAGCCTTGGCGGCATCGACGGCACGCTGGGCATCGGTGACGTCCTGCTTCGCGGCATCGACGTCTGCCTGTGCGGAATCCGCTGCGTCCTGCTTCTGCTGGACGGTTGCGGCGGCGCCGGCGGCTGCCTGCTGCTTGGATGCGAGATCGGCCTTGGCTACGTCGAGTGCGCTCTTGGCGTTCTTGAGGCCGTTGATATAGGAGGTCAGCTTTTGCTCGTACTCGTCGACGGAGATGGCTCCGGTATTCCAGCCCGAACCGGCCCAACCGCCGTATTGCAGCGTGAGCGAGAACGTCAAACGGGTGTCATCGTTCAGACCGCATCCCATGACAGCATAGTCAGGGTTGATGATGTTCATGTAATGACCGATACGGTAGTAATCGAACTTGTCCTGGTTGGCATACCAGAAGTCGTAGGCGTCCTTTCCGGAAAGATTCGTCGCACCAAGGGAAGCTGCAGTCTTGTCAAACAGATCCTTTTCCTGATAGATCCAGGCCTTGCAGGGGTCGCGATAGCTCCAGGCAAGGTTTTCACCGACATCGAACTGCTGGGCATGCTCTACATTTTTCGTCGAATAGTTTGCATCTGCAATCGCTGCCGCAATGAGCTTATAGCTTACCTCAAGCTCGGAAAGGCCGACGGACTTACGGTAGGCGTTCACGTTCTTCATGACCGTGATGGACGAAAGCATGTTTTCAAGGCCCGTTGCGTCGAGACTGTTTCCGATCTCGGTGTAGTCCTTGTATGTGCAGTTCTGGATGATCTCGATGGCTGAATCGGCACCCATGGCACGGAAGAAGCCGATGGCTCCCTGCTTGAGCTGCGCGTCGGCGGAATCGAGTTTTGCCTGTGCCTCGTCGACCTTCTGCTGGGCGGCGGTCACGGCGGCGTCTGCGGTATCCTTTGCGGCCTTGGCGTTCGCAAGCTCTACGTCGGCGGCGGCCTTGGCGGACTCAGCGTCCTTGACAGCCTGCTTCGCTGCATCCAGCTTGGAGATGGCGTCGACGTTCGCCTGCTTGGCGGCATCGAGGTCGGCGTTCGCGGCATCGAGTGCGGACTGGGCGGCGTTCACACCGGATTCGGCATCGGCCGCGGCCTGCTGCTTTACGGAGAGGGACGCCTGGGCATCATTCAGGTCGGCCTGTTCCGTTGCTGCAGCGGACTGTGCCTGCTCGAGCTCGGACTCGCACTGGGACTGTGCCGCTCGTGCGGCAGCGAGGGCTGCCTCTGCGTCCGCGACCTTCTGTTTTGCCGCATCGTACTCCGGACCGCTGGCGCCTGCCTCCGCTGCGGCGAGGTCGGCTTTCGCCTTCTCGTAGGCGGCGCTGGCTGCTGCGGCCTTCGCATCCGCCGCGTCCTTGTTCTGCCTGGCTGCAGCGAGGACAGAATCGGCGGAATCCTTTGCAGACTGGGCCGCAACCAGCTTGGACTGGGCATCGGCAAGCGTCGCGTTGGCGTTGGCGAGATTGGCCTGTGCCCTGTCCACGGCAGCCTGGGCGTCGCGCACGGCCTGCTCGGCGGCACTGATTGCCTCCGGGGTGGCGCTTACGGCATCGGCCTTGGCCTTATCGAGGGCATCCTTGGCATTCTGGGCCGCCTTGATGGCGGACTGGTACGCTTCGTCCTTCTCGGATGCATCCGCCTTGGCGTCTGCGAGACCCGCCTTCGCCTGCTCGAGGTCCTTGCCGGCGGCATCGGCGGCGTCCTTGCCCTCCGCGACCTGACGGGCGTACTCGTCCATTGCCGCTCGGTCGGCTGCCGTACCGGCGTTGACTGCAGAATCGTAGGATGCCTTGGCCTGGTCGCGGGCGGAAGCCGCCTCGTTGTAGGGGCCGGCGACCTCATCGTAGGATGCCTTGGCGGCGTCCTCCTTCGCCTTCGCCTCGTCGACTGCCTTCTGCAGGTCCGCGATGGTCTGTGCGACGGATTTCGCGCCGGTACCGGATGCCGCGCCGGCGTGGGCGGCGATCGGCGACATCACGGCGGGGTGCTGCGTGCCCCCGTCACCGGTCTGGGCGAATGCCGTGAACGGTGAGATGAGGCTCGATCCGGTCATGGCGGCCATGGTCGCCGCGGTGACGGTCAGACGCGCGATCCCCTTCGGAGTGTGAATCTTTTTGTTTGGCAGTGCGGCGAAGTGATCGCCACCGGCAGCGAAGTGCTTTCCCTGGGTCATTGTGCTGTTCCATTCCTTTTCCGTGCCCTATCCGACTGGGCATCAGAGCGCTTTCCAATAGAGATAATTATGCGCCTTAACTGGGATTGTTGTATATAGTCCGTTGGCATAAATACAACAATCCATGACCCTTTTTGTCATGGATATCTCGCCGCTACAACAATCCCTTGGTCTACGGTGCAAAGAACTCAGATCAGAGTCTGGTTACTCACAAGAGCAATTTGCGAACCGCATTGACATGGACAGGTCTTACTACGCCTCGATAGAGGTCGGACGCAGAAATGTCAGTCTTTCTAACCTCTCTAAAATTGCCAATGGATTCAACATATCAATTGCTGCACTTATGACTGGTGTCACCGATAAATCGGATTAGTCCATCAATCAGCGAACGAAGTGAGCGAATAAATCGGCGGCGTAGCCGGCGGCAAGGACACGGTACGTGGCCGCGCAGCGAGCTTTGCGAGCGAAGGGGACGGCATCGCCGTCCCTATTTCTTTATAATCTTTATAATCTATTTCTCTATATATTGGTTTCACCAAAATGGGTATGAAACAAGCTTCTGAACAGGCTTTTTATCAGAGAATTCAAAGCTGCCGAATCATCAAAATGGTGATATTTTTTACCCAAAAGAGGGAAGCGCGTCACCAAAATGGAACCGACTAACAGCTGTTGAAAACTTTTATCCCCAAAATGGTGATTTCCTGTTTTCAGTGGAAAACTCGGGAAGTCATAATATTTACTTACCAGATTTACAAACGGAAGCGGTTCTTAACCCCAAAACCAGAACAGGTCAGAAGCAAAAATAACTCCTGACCTGCGATTTTCCTGGTGCCCCCGGGCGGATTCGAACCGTCGACACCCGCTTTAGGAGAGCGGTGCTCTATCCCCTGAGCTACGGAGGCATGTTGTACTAGTGTAGCAGATTTACGCCGTTGTAATACAGCGTATAGCCACTCTTCGAAGTTGCGGTGGAACAGCCCTCCGGAAAGTGTGTCCCACTATCCAGGCAAATTCTGGGTCAAACTTTCCCAATGGGACCTCGCTGGAAACTGTGTCCCAGAATTTCGGCTCGAAACGGGACACGGTTTCCCAAACGACCCCGTTCCGGAAACTACATCCCGGAATCGGCGCTCGAACTGGGATGCACTTTCCCAATCGAGCCCCATGGGAAACTGCGTCCCACTTTGGGGGGCGCTCTTTAATGACTAGTTACCTTTGTGGAAGAGGTTTTTGATGACGGAGGGGATGCTCTTGACGCCCTTGGCCGTCACATCGATAAAGTCGGGCGAACGCACGAGCTTATTCTCGTCGACGTACTTGCGGACCGCGCGAAGCGTCTCTTTGTCGTCACGCGTCGAAAACGTAAAGTGACCGTTGTCCTTGGTGAAGATGGCAAAACGCGTGATCTTCTTGGTGCCGCGTAAAACCTCGGCGGCAATATAGTCGACCTCGTCCCACGGGATTTGAATATAATCCTCGGGATTGCGCTCGTTGTAATACTCGAACGCCTTATTGCCCACCATCACGTTACCGTGGCTGGTAAGCCCCATCAGGCAGGTTGCCGGCGTTGCCAGATCGACCGTGCTGTTCTGAGATTGCGCCATACGCGCCTCGCCCTCCAATAAAAACAATCGGACCGCATCCAGTGTACCCACCGGGTGCGGTCCGTTTCAATGGCTCAAAAGCCCTTACCTAGCAACTCTCGGTCTTAAGCCGAAGCGTGCTTACATGAAGCCGCAGAAGCGACCGATGATGCCGACGGCGAAGAGAGCCAGGATGATGACGATCGGGCTGACCTTCTTCTTGAGGAGCTTGCAGACCAGCAGGGTCAGGCACACGGCGGCAAGGCCGGGGATGAGCTGATCGAGGTTGGCCTGAAGCGTGGTGACCTTCATCTGATCAAGGGCGGTAGCACCGACGGAGTTGTACATCGTCAGCGCTTCCTTGATACCCTCGGAACCGGAGGGCAGGCTAGCCCAGTCGATAAAGGCGCCAGCAGACTGCTTGACCGTGGAGACGATCGGGGTGAAGGAAATGGACACCCAGCGCTCGACCAGGGCGCCGATGATGAACATACCCAGGATGGAAGCGCCCTCGGTGACCTTGCCCATCAGACCACCGGAGAGGTCCTTGGCGATGGAGGAGCCGACCTTGTAGCCAAACTCCTGCGTGTACCACAGGAAAGCGTAACGGATGATGTTCCACGCGAAGAAGAACAGCAGCGGACCGACGATGCTGCCGGACATGGCCAGGGAAGCGCCCAGAGCGCCCAGAATCGGGCGAAGGGTGAACCAGAAGACGGGGTCACCGACGCCGGCGAGCGGGCCCATCATACCGACCTTGACGCCCTGGATGGCGACGTCATCGATCGGAGCACCGTTGGCGCGCTCCTCCTCGAGGGCGAGGGTAACGCCAATGACGGGGGCGGAAACATAGGGGTGGGTGTTATAGAACTCCAGGTGGCGCTTAAGAGCGGCAATCTGGTCATCCTTGCTGGTGTAGAGCTTCTTGATCGCAGGGATCATTGCGAAGCACCAGCCGCCGTTCTGCATACGCTCGTAGTTCCACGAGCCCTGAAGGAACTGATGACGGAAGCAAACCTTCTTGCGGTCAGCCTTGGTGAGCTGAATCTTGTTCTCTGCCATATGTATCACTCCCCTCCTACTCGTAATCGTTCAGAATGTCGCCGAGCGGGTCGCCGGAGCCACCGCC
This sequence comes from uncultured Collinsella sp., assembly GCA_902468045.1. Taxonomy (GTDB): domain Bacteria; phylum Actinomycetota; class Coriobacteriia; order Coriobacteriales; family Coriobacteriaceae; genus Collinsella. Next base: position 3,423 of record CABQXG010000003.1, on the reverse strand, counting down.
CATGCCGCCACCCTGCTTGGCCAGATCCTTAAGGCCAAGGTAGATGAGGGCAAGGGAGATGCCGATGAGACCAAGGGCGATCAGCGTGAGCTGAGGGATGGCAGCAAGGACAAAGCCGAGGACGAAGAACGGCCAGGTCTCCTTGGTGGCCATCATGTTGATGACCATGGCGTAACCGACGGAAGCGACCATGCCGCCGCCGACAGCCATGCCGCCGGACAGCCAGTCGGGCATAGCGTTAAGCGCGTTGGTAACGGCCTCGGCCGGGATGACGCACAGAAGCACTGCCGGGATGGCGATACGAAGGCCCTGCATGAGGATGGCAGCATACTGCCAGCGCTCGATGCCGGAGAAGTCGCCCTTCTCGGCGCAACCGTCCATGGCGTGAGCGATAGCGGTAGCAATGGTACGGCAGATCATGGTCAGGAACAGACCAGCGACCGACAGCGGGACGGCGACGGCGATAGCGGTGGTAACGGCCTTGGCCGAATCGGTGGCGCCACCGTTGAGGGCGAGCACCATGATGATCGAAGAAGCGACCGAGGCCAGAGCGGCGTCAGGCGCGACAGCGGCGCCGACGTTAGCCCAGCCAAGGGCCATCATCTGGAGCGAACCGCCCAGGAGGATACCCTCCTGAAGGTGACCGGTTACGAGACCGATAAGCGTGCATGCCACGAGCGGCTGATGGAACTGGAACTCATCCAGAATGCCTTCCATACCGGCAAGCAACGCGACAATCGCAACAAGCAGAATAGTGATTGCAGACATATATCGGACCCTCCTTTACTATGCTTGAGCGGCCAGTTCGGCCTTAGCTTTCTTCAACATGGCGTCGAGATCCTCGGAGGAATCCGAAGGAACCTTGCGGACCTCGAACTTGACGCCCTTGGCCTTGAGAGCCTCGAGAGTCTTGACATCGTCATCGCCCATAGCGACGGCGTTGGTGACGACGACCTTGCCCTTGGAGTGAGCCATAGAACCGATGTTGACTTCCTTGATGTCGACGCCGGCCTCGATGGCCTTGAGCAGATCCTGCGGATTCTCAAAGAGCAGCATGGCCTTGGTGTCACCAAAGCGCGTGTCCTTGACGACCTCGGCCATCTTCTTGATGGGCACGACGTTGGCATGGACTCCCGGAGGGGCAGCCTGCTCGATCATGGTCTTACGAAGCTCGTCGTGAGCAACGCCGTCGGAAACCACGATGATACGGTTGGGGTTAATCTGCTTGGTCCACGTGGTGGCCACCTGACCATGCAGCAGACGGGTGTCGATACGGACGTGGGCGATCTTGATGTGCCCGTCGCCGATGACCGTTCCCGGAGGGATGGCGCCTGCAGGAGCAGCGGCGGCCGCAGCCGGCTTCTTCTCCTCGGGCTCCAGAGACTCGGGCTTGACGCGCACGCCAGCCTTAGCCTCAGTCACGAGATGTTTTGCGATCGCATGTGCAGTGTTCTTTGCGTCAAAGCGCTGCGAATATGCCTCGATGAGCATAGGCAGGTTGACACCGGTGACGATAGCCCAGGAATCGTGGCCCTCGATGAGCCCGCTGATCTGGTTGAACGGCGTGCCACCCCACAGATCAACGAGGAAGAGCACCTGCTCCTGGTCCTCGAAGGAAGCGACTGCTTCCTCGACCTTGGCACGGAAGTCGTCGGGGCCCATGCTCGGCTCGAGCGAGACCACGGCAACAGACGGCTGATCGCCAAAGACCATCGAGCCCGTCTGCTTGATTCCAGCTGCCAAGTCCCCGTGGCTAGCAAGAACAATACTTACCATCACATAACCTCCTTTTTGTCTACGTATTTCCTACACGACATGAAAGGAGTATACCTGTTTGGATTGTGGAATTATAGCTAAATCCGCAAAAGGTTGGATTATTTGTTTAAACGTCTAAGTTTGTTACAAATTGATTACATTACTGTTTTTCGACTCATTACCTGATAAAGCGTCACTCATCAAGCTATGTATTTTACAGATACAAGCAGGCTGTTCATTAATAACGATTTTAGGCAAGCGCGAATGCGCTTGTACTGCCGCTATTTTGTTTAAACAGACATGGCTTGACCATTTTCGTGACTTATGGTCTACGAAACCACTCAAAATAGTTGCGGTGGAATAGTTCTTGTTTAAGAGCCAGAAGGCTGGATTTAGGAACTATTTCACCGCAACTTATAGGGGATCCTAGACGATGTGGAGGGGGTTGGCGGCGTCGACGGCGTCGGGAGCGTCGGAAGGACCGTCAGGAGCAGCGTCTGCCGGGTCCTCGTCGGGGGTCTCGATCTGCTTGATCATGACCTCCTGGCCCTGCAGCAGGTATGTCTCGCCGCTGCCGCAATGGGGGCAGGTCTTGCCGTGCTCGACCGTCACGTAGTCGCAGCCGCACGCCTCGCAATGCGTCACGGCCTCGACAGGCTCCACAATAAGCTCCGCACCCTCGGTGATGGACTTTTTATCTGCCGCCCAGCGCCAAGCGTCGAGCAGCAAGTCGGGAACGACGCCCGAGACCTCGCCCAGCAGCAACGTCACGCTCGAGACGCGACGCACGCCATTGGCACGCGCCACGTTCTCAACATCGCGAATGATGTGGTAAACGATTCCGAGCTCGTGCACTTTTTCCTCCGCCGTTCCCGTTATGACTACTTACTTGCGACCGAACTTGATTTTGATTGCGCGTTTCAAAGCGTACTTGCCGAGGCTGGGGAGCTTTTGCTCGTATTTGACCATCGTTGAGCACTCGGGGCGGTCGCGATCCAGATGGATGGCGTCGAACGCGCACTTGGTGGTGCACAGGCCGCAGCCGATGCACTTGTTGGGGTCGACGATCGAGGCACCGCAACCCAGGCAACGGGCGGTCTCGGCGCGCACCTGCTCTTCGGTAAAGGTCTCGACGTACTCGCTAAAGGGCGCAGCCTTCTCGCGGTCGCGGTTAACATGCGCCACCTCGCGGCTCGCGTTATCGTAGCTCTCGATCACGACATCGTCGCGGTCGAGCGCGGTGTAGCGGCGCTGGTTGCGGCCGATGGTGAGCGTGGAGCCCGGCTGCACAAAGCGATGGATGGAGACGGCGGCCTCGTGACCGGCGGCGATGGCATCGATGGCAAAGCTCGGACCGGTATAGACGTCACCGCCCACAAAGATGTCAGGCTCGGCGGTCTGATAGGTCTGGGGATCGGCAAGGGCACCCTGGCCGCGGCCAAGCTCCACCTTGGAGCCAGCCAGCAGGTCGCCCCACACAATGGACTGGCCAATCGACATGACGACACGATCGGCATCGACACGGCGCAGATCGTTCTCGTCGTACTCGGGCGCAAAACGGCCCTCGTCATCGTAGACGCGCGTGCAGCGCTTGAAGGTGATGCCGCACACACGGCCGGCCTCGTCCAGGTGAACCTCCTTGGGGCCCCAACCGCAGCTGATGTGAGC
>CABQXG010000002.1 GCA_902468045.1 uncultured Collinsella sp. | reverse complement strand
CCACCGAAAGGTCCATGTTCATACTGCCGAACACCGCAACGATGCCGCGATCTGCCATGGAAACCTCCTCATCTGCGGGCCTTATGCCCACCGTCGGCCGTCGATCGTGCACTCTCGCACCCCCTATAACTTTAGTTCACTTTGATGTGGACGCGCGCTTGAGCTTGCGCCAGCAGCAAGCATTCACAGGAGCAGGCAGTTACAATGAAGGCGTGCTGATTATTCTCGTCATTGGATGATGTTTTATGGAACAACTCTCGCAATCGGGCTCGTGCGGTCGACGCCGCACGGGCAACGAGCCAGCGCCGCACGAACGCGTGAAGGGCGAACGCCGTGCCAACGAGCCGCGACGCACCGCGAGCCCCCATCGCGCTTCTGCTAACAACGCGGGCCGCGCCCACACTCCCGCCGCGGAGCAGACGCCCGCTCGCCCCAAGTCCCGCTACATCCCTGCGCTCGACGGTCTGCGTACGCTCGCCGTCGTCGCAGTGGTGCTCTATCACCTTAACCTCACGTGGGCTCAGGGCGGCCTGCTTGGCGTCACGATCTTCTTTGTGCTTTCGGGCTATCTGATCACGCGCTTGCTGCTCAACGAAGTCGCTAAGACCGGCCGCATCGACCTCAAGAGCTTCTGGATTCGCCGCATCCGTCGCCTAGTCCCCGCCGTGGTAACGGTAGTGTTTGTAACCTGCGCGCTGTGCACTATCTTTAACCACGTGATGCTCACCAAGATGCGCCCCGACATCCTGCCGTCGCTGCTGTTCTTCAACAACTGGTGGCAGATTGCCCAAAACGTCTCGTACTTCAATGCTCTGGGCGACCCCTCGCCGCTCACGCACTTTTGGTCGCTTGCCATCGAGGAACAGTTCTACCTGATTTGGCCGCCACTGCTGTTTGCCATGGTATCCATGCATGTGAGCAAACCCAAAACGCGTGGTTCTGGGCCTTGCCGCGGTATCTGCCCTCGCCATGATGGTGCTTTACAACCCTGCCGCCGACCCCAGCCGCGTGTACTACGGCACCGACACCCGTGTGTTCTCGCTGCTGCTGGGTGCCTGGATGGCCTTTATCCCCGATCGCGACCTGGCGCCGGTGCGCCTCGCTCGTCGTTTGGGGCTCAATCGCCTAGCTGGCGCCGCCAAGCACGGCAAGAACGCCGAGGGCAAGCCTGGCGAGAAGGCCGACGAAGCAGCCGAGACCGCACCGGCACAGCCGAGCGCCCTCGTGCGCTTTTGGTCCTCGCCCGCATCCATCGATGTGTTGGGCGTCGTGGGTCTGGTTGGCCTTGCCGCCATGGTCGCGCTCACCAACGGCTACACCGCCTTCCAGTATCGCGGAGGCACGCTGTTATGCTCCATCCTCACGCTCATGGTCATCGCGGCCTGCGTGCAGCCCCAGGGAATGGTTGCCCGCGCGCTGTCCGCCGAGCCACTCGTGTGGGTTGGCAAGCGCTCGTACAGCATCTACCTGTGGCACTATCCGCTGCTGTTGCTCATGAACCCGGTCGCCAACATCAACGACACGCCCTGGTGGCAGTATATCTTGCAGGTACTTGTGGTGGTCGCCGTGGCAGAGTGCTCATATCGCTTTATCGAGACTCCGTTTAGGAAGGGCGCCTTTGGGCGCACCGTCGCCGAATTCCGCGATGGCACCACCACGCCCGCCAACTGGGCACGCACGCACGCCCCTGTCTGCGTAGCCTGCGCTGTCGTGTTGGTCGTTGCACTGGGCGGCCTGATCTTTGTGCCCGAAACGTCTGCGCTGAGCGGCGAGGGCGCCGAAGTTCTGAACAAGGAAGCCAAGAACACCGCGCCCACCGACCAGCAGGCGGCCGACGACACCGACAAGGACAACGACGGCTTCCCCGATGGCTCCTACGATCTGCTTATGATCGGCGACTCCGTGTCGCTGCGTGCCGTGGACACCTTTGACGGCGTGTTCCCGCACAGCCATATCGATGCCGAAAAGGGCCGCCAGTTTGATGCGGGCCGCGCGACATTTGAGGGCTATATCCAGCAGAACCTTGCCGGCAAGATCGTGGTCTTTGCCCTGGGCACCAACGGCTTGGTAACCGACGACCAGATCGACGCCATCATGGCCGATGCAGGAGATAAGCGTATTGTGGTGTTTGTGAACACGCGCAGCCCGCAGCCGTGGGTTGGCTCTACCAACCAGGCCATCGCCAACGCCGCTACGCGCTACAAGAACGTGCGCGTTATCGATTGGTACGGATACAGTGCCAACCGCAACGACCTGTTCGATGGCGATGGCACGCATCTATCGACCACTGGCGTGACTGAGTACCTCAACTTGATCCACGATGCCGTCAAGAAGGACCTGCCCGTGCATCCCGAGGATCACGTCAACGATCCGCAGCCGGCAGCCGTCAAGTCTGCCACCGACGCACTCGTCAATGCGCTCGCTCTCAAGCCGCACAAGCTGGGCACCGACAAGTAACCTGCAGCGCAAACTTCCCACATCCGGAGGGGGTGTCTGCCACGGCAGACACCCTCCGGCAGTTAGGGACACTCCTGGCGCAGCCAATGAAGACCTCTACGGATGAATTCCAGGCCGCTCCGTCGCTCCAGACATCGTTTCCGCGCCTCGTGCCTGCCCCAAACAATCAAAACAAGCCCTTTTCGCCGCACCCTCAAAGGTCTGTGGGCAAAAAAGGGCAAATATGAGTACTGTTACCATTTTAGTAGCAGGCAAAACCACCCAAAATGACGTCCGAGCGACCCCTACAACCCCCTAAAGCAGCCAACCTGACTGGTTTAAGGCGTATTGGAGCCAATTTTAATGAACATACTAAATGCTATGTTCATTATCTTTTAGGATGTAAATGCTATTCACTTAGCAACAGTACTCATATTTGGCATTTTTTGTCCATTGCTATATAACTAACACCCTATAGCAGACAAAAAACAGGCCGCAGCCCATCGCTGCGGCCTGTTCGGAAGCAAAAGTGGGCGTTAAGCGCTGTAGCCCATCGCTTGCAGCACAAACATGACGACTGTCAGCACCGTAATCACGGCGATAGTCGCCCAAGTGAGCACGTTCCACACACGGCCGTTGCGGTTGGCACCCATAATGTGGCGATCCGCCGCGATAACCACCTGGAATACCAAGACTACAGGCAGCAGCACGCCATTGATGACCTGCGAGGTCATCATAATCTGGAACAGATCGACGCCGGGCATAAGCACCAGCACGGCAGAGATACCGATGATGGCCGTAATGATGCCGCGGTAAACCGGGGCCTCGTCCCAGCTGCGGTCGGCACCGCGCTCCCAGCCAAATGCCTCGCAGATAGCGCTCGACGTAACGCCCGGTAGCACGCAGGCGGCCAAGAAGCTCGCCGCGACCAGGCCCGAGGCAAACAGTACCGTGGACCACTGACCCGCAATAGGCTCCAGCGCGCGGGCGGCATCGGCGGCATCGCTAATCTGAATACCCGCCGGGAACAACACCGTACCGGTCGTGATGATAATAAAGCCGGCAATGACATCGGCGGCAAGCGAGCCGCTCACGGTATCGATGCGCTGCAGCACGATATCGTCCTCGCCCGCGTTCTTATCGACTACGTTGTTCTGCGCCAAGAAAATCATCCACGGCGCGATGGTGGTACCGATCGTCGCGACCACGAGCGACACGTAGCTGGGATCATTTTGAATGTTAGGCACGACCAGGTCGACCGCGACCTCACCCCAGTTGGGGCCAGCCATAAACGCGGCGACAATATAAGTCACGAATACGCAGCTCACCAGCAGCAGAATCTTCTCGATGCGCTGGAAACTACCCGACATGGTAAGCATCCACACCAGCAGCGCCACCAACGGCACCGAGATGCTCGCCGGCACGCCAAAGAGAGCAAGGCCGCTGGCGATGCCCGCAAACTCCGAAATGGTCACAGCCGTGTTGGCGATCAACAGCGCCGCCATAGCAAGTACACTCTTGCGCACGCCAAAGCGCTCGCGAATGAGCGATGCCAGGCCCTTGCCCGTGACGCAGCCGCAGCGCGCCGCGGTCTCCTGCGTCACGATGAGCAGCACAGTCATGACGGGAAGCATCCAGAGCATCTTGTAGCCATAGCTGGCGCCCGCGCTGGAATACGTTGCAATGCCGCCGGCGTCATTGCCCGAAAGCGCCGCCAGCAGACCGGGACCCATAGCGCCAAAGATGGCCGCGATGGTCAACTTTTGCTTGGTGCCCGACTTTTGCTTGGTATTTTGCACGCGACCACCTAACCCATGACCGACATGGTGAGCAGCACCGCAGCGGCGCAGTACGCTACGCACGAGATCATGACGGCAATAACGTTCATGGCGGTGCCCGACGTGTTGAGGTCATGCTCGTCACGCCAGAACAGCACCATCAGGTAAATCACGGCGCTCATGTTGCCAACCAGGCAAATGATGGCAGCGATATTAAAGCACCCGGTAAAGAGTTGCTCCTCAAACATGGGCGCATCGAGGAACGCGGCGGTGCGCACCAGCTGCGCGCACAGGTAAGTAACAAGCGAAAGGATCAGGCCCATACCCGTGCTCTGGAAGAAGAATCCCAGGTACGGTTTGGGCTCGTCGTCGTGACCGTCGTACTCGAGGAAGTAGTTCTTGACGAACGACACCATGCGCGAGGCCGCCAGCAGCACGAGCGGCATGGCGCACATGGGGAACACCACCAGATGCGCGGAGCCCAGCGCCGTCCCCAGCACCGTCGCCATAATGCACGAGGCGATGCCCCACACGACGACCCAGTACTGACGATGCACGAACCAGCTGAGCACGTTCGTCGAGTCGTCCGACGCGCTATCGCCCGAGCCGACACCGGCGATCTGCAGGTCCTCCTGATGCTCCTCGGCGATAACGTCCATGGCGTCGTCGAAGGTCACGATACCCAGGATATGACGGTTCTCGTCGCAGACAGGGATGGCAACCAGGTCGTACTTGGTCATCTCGTCCGTCACGTCTTCCTGGTCCTCGTCGGGCGACACATAGACCAGGTCGCGATAGGCCAGCTGACCCAGCGTGGCGTCGCGGTCGGCTACGATCAGCGTGCGCAGCGAAAGCACGCCGGTCAGCATGCCGCTCGGATCCTCGGTATAGACGTAGTAGACGCTCTCGAAGTCCTCATCGAGTTTGCGAATCGCCTCGATGGCATCGCCGACCGTCGCCGTGGCGGGCAGCGAGACAAACTCCGAGGTCATGATGCGGCCGGCGGTGTTGTCCTCATAGCCCAGCAGGTTACGAATCGCCTTCTCCTCCTTGACGCCCATCAGGCGCAGGAGCTTCTCGGCCTTCTCGTAATCGAGCTCGTCGATCAGGTCGGCGGCGTCGTCCGGGTCCATCATGGCCAGCATCGACGATGCGTCCGTGTCGGACAGACCCTCGAGCATCTCGGTCATAAGCTCGTCGTCATCGAACTCCGAGATGGCCTCGGCGGCCTGGGCAGTATCGAGCTGTGCAAACACCTGCGCACGCAGGCGCGGGTCGAGCTGCTCGATAATGTCGGCGATGTCGGCAGGGTGCAGCTCGCCGAGCGTCTTGTGCGACACCGAGAGTTGAATGTTCTTGGTCGAGCGGTCGAGCAGGTCCATGTAGGACCAAGCGATGATGTCCTCACTGAGCGGCTTGCCCAGGTGCTTCATAAAGCCTTCGACGATATGCTCGAGCGCGGGGCTGATGGCGCGTAGCAGACCGCGAGCACCGACCTCGGCGCCCAGCAGGCGCAGCTGGTTTTCGCCCGACATGGAAAACTTGATGTCGTTTACGCGCACGACCTTCATGCCCTGCGTGTCGACAATCTGCTTGTTGAGCACGTCGCGGGCAAGCAAGAGTTCGGTCGGCTGCAGGTACGAAAAACGGATTTCGGTGGCCGACGTCTTAAGGTGTACACCCGTCTCGTCGATACGGTCGACCCATTTGCGCCAGCTGATCATAAACGGCGTCTTGCCGGGTCCGCGGAACGCGAGCGACGTCACGTGTGGAAAAACTTCGCCGGTAGCAATGCCAAAATCGTTCACAACGCCGAGCTTTTCGCCATCGACGTCCAAGACCGGCAATTTGAGCATCTCACTCAGATAATTCAATGGTGCTCCCCATCATAATTCCTCCGGACGCGGCCGCGCGTGCGGCGTCCGGGGGCTTCTGGATATGTATACGCATGCGCGGGCGGCACGCCGCTCGACGCTTACACCCCGTGCATGCGCAAAAAGCACCTGCATGGGGTCATCGACTGTATGGTCGAGGTTTGGATTTCACCTGTAACCTTTCTCTTGACCCTCATTAACCGCAGTAACTATAGCATCAGCATCGCCCTGCGGCATCGAATTTATGCGCTGCACATTGCAGGCATACCAAACGCTGACGCATCCGTGACATAGCTGTTGGGGACGTTCTTAAATGACTACCCAATAACTACTCTGTGGTGTCGTTATCCTCGGCAAGTTGGGGGAACACGGCGTCCTTGGGCATGGTGACCTTCGTCAGCGAGGTGAGCTTTTTGCTCAGCGACGTGTCCGTCTTGACCAGGTCGCTGAGCGTCACGATCTTGTAGCCGTCGGCAATGAGGCCGTCGATAATCTGCGGCAGCGCCTCGAGCGTCTGCTCGGCGCATTCATCTCTATCGGTGAGCAGCACGATATTGCCCGGCGTCACCGAATCGAGCACCGTCGAGACCTGCTCGTCGGCACCGTTGAGCAGCCAGTCGCCCGAGTCAATATTCCACGAGACCACGGCGGAGACCAGGTCCATCGCATCAATCCAGTTTTGCTCGTCAAAGGCAGCGTAGGGAGCACGCAGCAGCATCGTCTTCACGCCGGTCGCCGACTTAATCGCATCGGTGCCTTTCGTGATCTGCTCGCGCACCGCCTCACGGTCCTGACCCTTGAGCGAATCGTCGCTGTAGCTGTTGGATCCGATCTCGCACCCGGCATCGACAATCGCCTTGGCCGTGGCAGGCGAGGCCTCGGCCGCATCGCCCGAAAGAAAGAAGGTCGCGGTGACGCCCTTTTCCTTGAGCACCTGCAAGATCTGCTTGGTAGCGCCGCTCGGACCCTCGTCAAACGTCAGCGCCACGTACTTTTTGTTGCCCTTGGGCGCCACGCTGGCGCACGCAACGACGCAATCGGTGGCGGGCACGACCTCGCCGCGGTCTTGCGTCTTGCCCGACTGCTCACCAACCCACACCTCGGAGCGGCCCTGGACACCCCACGTCTGCACATACTCGATAGCGCCCGTGCCCTCGACCTTGAGTTTGGGCTCGATAACCGTAGCCTGAACCTCGTGCTTCTCGTAGGTGTTACGGCCATCCTTGACCGTCACCTTCTCGCCGCCCTCAAGTTCGCGGCTATCCCATTTGCCTTGCTTCACGCGCTTGCCGTCGACCTTCACCGACAGCTTTTCGCCTCCATGGCGCTTGAGCACGCTGTCATCGACGGCCAGCAGGTCGCCTGCGTCGTAGGTGTCAGCCAATTCCTGGTCGTCGATGAGATTCTGCAGCGTAGAGCCCACGCGCACCGCGGTCTTCTGGCCGTTGAGCTCCACGTCCACGCTGCGGTTGACGTAGCCCACGACGGCAGCGATAAACAGCACGAGCGCGCAACCCACGGCGATGAGCGCGTAGGGCAGGCGAGACGAACGACGGGGCGTACGGCTGTTGCCGATGCGCGCACTGCGGTCGCTAAACCCGCGGCTATGGTTGAGGTACATCGCGCCGGGCTTACGGTGACGCTTGCGCTGACCGCTGGGCAGCTGCCCCAGGTCGCGGCGCGCCGTCGGACGCGCACCCGAGCGCCCGTTTAAGTTGGATCCGTTTTGGCGCATGTGCCCTCCCCCATAAACACAGCAAGCCGGAGCAACAGGTCTCCGGCTTGCCTCCCATCATTTGGTACGTCGCTATTTTGTAGCTTTTGACGAGCCTCCGCTCGCCTTTTGGTATTCGTCCTTAAAGGCCTTGAACATGCCGTGCGTCTTGCCGAGCTGCTTGCCCAGTGCGCGACTGCCCTTGTCCACGGCAACCGATCCCTTGTCGTCGAGCACCTTGGCGCCCTTTTTGACCTTGTCGCCCACCACGACGCTGGCCTCGGCGGCCTTGGCAGCCGCACCGCCCGAATACCCGAGCGACTTGACCTCGTCCGAGACGACCATCGCGCCGTTCTCGTAGCCGCGCAGCATCGTCGGCGGCACCTGCGTGTCACCAACCAAAACACTCGAAGCAGCACCGGCGGTCACATAGAATGCCTGCACGATGCCCGAGCGTGGCTTGAACTCAACGTCCGAGCAATAGCCCACGACGTCGCCCGATTCCGTACGCACGTCCATACCGACCCAGATGATGCAATCGTCCAGGTTGATGTCGAGGCGCTTGGCGGCGGCGGCATCGTACGTGTCCTTGACGTCATCGACCGCAATGGCGCCCTCGTAGACACCAATGGCGTCGAGCGCTACGAATCGGTCGGGACGCTCGATCATGCCCGCGATATCGGACTGGCGGACCATAAAGCCGACCACGCGCGTACCGCCCGGGGTAAAGACCGGAAAGTGAATCTTTCCGAGCTTTTTAGGGCTGCGCGGTGTGCCGTCCTTTTTGGTGCGCTTGTCCTCGGTAGGCTTGCGATAGATCTTGGCGCCGACAAAATCCCCGGCGCGCATTATGCCTCGGTCGAGGGCTCCGCAGCCTCGGTATCAGCCTCGACGGCGTTCTCGACCACGACGTCGGCGGCAGGCGTCACGTTGCCGCCCGAAATGGCGTCGTTGAGCTGCTCGCGCAGCTGGTCCATGCGCTCGCGGGCAAGGTCGACCTTGGCGCGCAGGTCGTCGGTCTTGGCGTCGACCATCGGGCCAAAGTCATTCACCGCAGCACGGGCCTCCTCGGCGCTGTGCTCGTAGGTGTCGCGCATATTGTCCCAGGCGTCGTTGGCGATATCGGCAGCCATGGCGCGGGTCTCGGCGCCCGAACGCGGGGCCAGAGCAACGCCGACAATAGCGCCGGCAGCGGCACCAAAAAGTGCGCCGGAGACAAAGCTGAAAGTCTTACCCATGATCATTCCTCTCCTGCGGGCACGTCGGTGCCCACCGTTTGAATGCTGTCCATTATACCCGCAGCACATCACTTGCCGCTCCGCTCATCTGCGTACGGCAAAGGCGCAGGTACGTGATGGTGATAAACGCGTAGGCCTACTCCTGAGGCATAGCCGGCATGGCCACCGTGGCACCCGGGTCCTCGCCGGCGCCGTCCACGAGCGGCAGACCGCCCTCATGCGCAGGTCCTGCCGGAACCGTCGCCGCACCGCCAAAGACGGCAGCGGAGGCCTCGTGGTTCTCGGCAACCGCGCCCTCGGTATCAATCGTCACCTGGGGCTCGTCGTCAAAGTTGGGGACGCCCTGGGGCTCGGCGGGAACGGGCTCGGCGGTCGCATCGACAACGGGCTCGGCGTCGACCGGCACATCGCCCTCGTCAGCGCCCTCGTCCTCGGCAGCATCTTCGCCGTTCGCAGCGGCGACGGCCTCGTGAGGATCCTTGCCCTCGGCCTCGGCGCGCATGCCCAGCACCAGGTTGCGCAGGCCCGCGACCGTGCCTTCCACGTCGGGGGCAGGCTGGTCGGCGTGCAGGTACGCCCAGTCCATCATAAAGGTGGCCGAAGACAGCGCACCGATGGCCAGCGCGTCGTCGGGGCACGAAAGCTCAACCTCAAAAACGCGCTCGTCGTGCTCGCTTACGCGCGTGCGGCCGCACGAGATGCTGCCGGCAAGCCCGGTCTCGTTCATGAGCTCGACCGTCACGTGCTCCAGCAGATGGCAGAGCTCGGTCTGACCCATGCAGTCCTGGAACTCGCGGCCGGAATCGCCCAGGCACAGGTGCTTGGCAATCGCGGGCACCAGGTAGTACACGCGCGCCGTAGCCTCGATGTCCTCCGAGGTCATGAGCGGCATGCCGGGGTTCACCAGCACATGCGCGCAGATCTTGTCCTCGCTGACGGTGACCTTAAGGATGTTGAACAGGCCTGCCATAACTCTCCCCTACTCTTCCTTGTCCTACTCGTCGCCGTCGTGCGGATTCGCGGAACCCGCACCCGACGTCGTCGGCTCGTCTACCGAAGACTCGGAATCCTTCTTATCGGTTTCGGCCGGAGCGATCACGCGAATGAGCGAGATGCGCTGGCCACGCATCGACTGCACTTTAAACTTGTACCCCGCAACCTCAAACACCTCTCCGATGTCGGGCACCGAGTCGCAAAGCTCCAAAATCCAGCCGGCGATGGTCTCATAATCATCGCTTTCCTCGAGCGGCCAACCAAGCTCAATCGCGTCATCGCACGAAAAACGCCCATCAACGAGCCACTCGCGGCGCGAAAGGCGCGTGAGATACTTGTTGTCGGGGTCGAACTCGTCCTCGATCTCGCCGACGATCTCCTCGACGATGTCCTCGATGGTGATGATGCCGGCCGTGCCGCCGTACTCGTCCACGACCACCACGATCTGGTCGTGCGAGGTCTGCATCTCGGACAGCAGCGGCAGGATGTCCTTGGTGTCGGGCACAAAGGTGGCGTCGCGCAAAAAGCCGGCGATGGGCTGGTCGCCCTTGCCGTCGAGCGCGGGCTGAATCAGGTCCTTGATGTGCGCGATGCCGGCGACGTTGTCGGGATCCTCGTGATAGACGGGGATGCGGCTAAAGCCGGTCTGGCGCATGGTGGACAGCACGTCGGCGACCGTCTCGTCGTCCTCGCACATGGTGGTGTCCACGCGCGGCACCATGACCTCGCGGGCAACGGTGTCGCCCAGGTCGAAGATCTCGTGGATCATGCGCTTTTCCTCGTCGAGCAGGTCGTCCTGCTCCGAGACCATGTACTTGATCTCTTCTTCCGAGACGTTCTGGCGGTCGTCGGCACTCTTGATTCGCAGGATGCGGGCCAGGCCATCGGAGCAAGCACCGGTCAGCCACACGAGCGGACGGGCGATCTTTTGGAAAAACGACAACGTCCCCACAACCTGCTTGGACACGCCTTCGGCGTTGGACAGGCCGATGCGCTTGGGCACAAGCTCGCCGATCACAATGGACACGAAGGCGACCGCGACGGTGATGATGACCGGCGCCAGGCCGCGCGCGATGGCGGAGAGCGGCGCGATGCCAAAGCTCATGAGCCACGTGGCGAGCGGGTCGGACAGACTCGTCGAGGCGACGGCGGACGAAGCGAAGCCCACGAGCGTGATGGCGACCTGGATGGTGGCGAGCAGCTGGTCGGAGTCGGCAGCCAGCTTAATGGCACGCTCGGCGCGCTTGTCGCCTTCCTCGGCCTCGTGCTCCAGCACGGCGCGCTTGGCCGTGGTGAGCGCCATCTCGGACATAGAGAAGTAGCCGTTGATGAGGGTCAAAACGAGGGTGGTGATAAGGGAGATGGTTATGTCCATCGGGAGTTTCTCGAACCTCCAAGATTCGGGATGTCGGATTAAAACGTTGACGGCGGATACGGCAATTGCACTGGCGACCGAGCGGGGGCACGGGCGCTGGCGTGGTCGCTAGATTACGAAGAGGATCACCGCCATGAACTGGAAGATGCTGCCGGCGAGTACCCACAGGTGAAACACGCTGTGAAGATAGCGCACGTTTTTGGCGATATAGAACGGCACGCCCGCGGTGTAGCACACGCCGCCGACGGCGAGCAGGGCAAGTGCCACGGGGTTGAGCAGCGCCACGAGCTCGGGCAGCTTAAAGACAACGAGCCAGCCCATCAGCAGATAGACCAGGCCGCTTACCCAATGCGGCTGGCGCTCGCGTAGGAAGCACTCGAGGGCGATGCCGATAATGGCGATGGCCCATACGGCAAAGAACAGCACAGCGCCGCCGTCGTTTGCGAGCGTGATGAGGCAAAACGGCGTATAGCTGCCCGCAATGAGCAGGTAGATGCAGCTGTGGTCGATGATGCGAAACACGCGCTTGGCGCGCGCGGGCTGAATCGCGTGGTAGAGCGTGGAGGCTAGGTATTCGAGGATAATGCTGACGCCGTAGACAATTGCCGCGGCCATGTGGGCCGGGCCTCCGCCGCGCAGGGCGGCGAATACGATCAGGAGCACCAGGCCCGCGATACCCAGCAGGCAGCCGACACCATGGGTGACGGAGTTCATGATCTCCTCACCCACCGTGTAGTGTGGAACGGCCGCGGTCTTGGGTCGCGGCTTAGAACTGTCGCTCGAATCGGACATGCCGGTTACATCCTCCAACGTAAAGAGTTCTCAACACTATATCAAAGCGTCTGGGTACGTGCGAAATTTGCACTATACGTGACCCTTTGTTTACCCATTCTTTGCCTGTTGACGCATCAACGGCGAACGTCCATAATGCGCTTGCATTAAATGTTGATGTATTAACATCTTATAGGAGAATACCGCATGGCTCAAAACGCACGTTCCCATCGAAAGCTCAAGATAGCCGGCATCGTTGCACTGGTGGTTGTCGTTGCGCTGCTCGGATTTGCCGGCAACTTTCTGTTTGACTTCGCGCTGAATCCCCGCGCGCCATACACCATGAAGATGATGCAGGATAGCAAGAACGACAAAGAAGGTGAGCAGCCGGATGCCGAGGATACCGAGGCGCGGGCATGGTTTAAAGAGAACCGCGAGAGCAGGAGCCTCACCGCGGACGACGGGACCGAGCTTGCCGCCTGGTATTTTGCTGCGTCGGAGAGCACGCACGACTACGCCGTCTGCCTGCATGGATATACCAACGAGCCCATCGGTATGGCCCGATACGTCAAGCGATTCCACGACCGCGGCATGAACGTACTCGCACCCGCCGCCCGCGCCCACGAGCGCTCCGGCGGCGACTATATCGGCATGGGCTGGCCCGAGCGCCTCGACATCGTCGCATGGATCGAGCGAATCGTTCAGGCTGACCCCGAGGCGCGCATCTTGGTCTTTGGCGAGTCGATGGGTGCGGCAACCGCCATGAACGTCGCGGGGGAACCTCTGCCCGCAAACGTGAAATGCATTATCGAGGACTGCGGTTATACAAGTGTTTGGGACGAGTTTTCCCTGCAGCTCAAGGACGTGTTCGGCCTGCCCAGCTTTCCCTTGCTCGATGTAGCAAACTTGGTGTGCAACGTGCGCGCGGGCTACGACTTTCATAAGGCGAGCAGTGTGGAGCAACTCAAACACGCGACAGTTCCCATGCTGTTTATCCACGGCGACCAGGACACCTTTGTACCGTACAGTATGCTCAACCAAAACTACGACGCGTGCGCCAGCAAGGTCAAGCAAAAGCTCACCATCCATGACGCCGCCCACGCCAAGAGTGCGCAGGTCGACCCCGAACTCTACTGGAACACGATCGGCAACTTCCTCGACAAGAATTTTTAGGCAAAAAGCAACGTCTGGGGTTTTGTTGCCAAAAATCGGTTTGTGGTCGGCGCTATTCGATTTCCTCGCACTTCCAAAAAGCCGCCCGTGGGCGCTGTGCTCACGGGCGGCTTTTGCTCAGCTTACGCTACAAAGGCGCTTATTTTGTCCAATAGCTAGGTGCTACTTGACCTCGATGAGCTCGTACTTGCTCGTGCCCAGGCCGATCTTCTCGGCGTGCGCGATGCACACGCGCCAGTCGGTGTCGGGATGCGTGATGCAGAAGGGATCCTTGGCCTGCTCGCCCTCCAGATGCTCGTGGTTGTGCTCCATCTTGGCCGCGCTATCGGTGAGCTCGGTGTTGGGCAGCGGCTCGGACGCCATGACGGCGACGGCGCAGGCCTGGTCGATGGCGACCGGGTCGAAGCTCGCGAACATGCCGATATCGTTGACGATAGGCGTATCGTTTTCGGGATGGCAGTCGCAGTTGGGACTGATGTCCATGGCAAGCGAGATGTGGAAGCTCGGGCGGCCGTCGACGACGGCCTTGGTGTACTCGGCGATCTTGCAGTTGAGCACGTCGGCCGCGGCCTCATAACCGGGCTTGATGCAGTCCTGGTTGCATGCCGCAATGCAGCGTCCGCAGCCCACGCAGCGATCGTGGTCGATGGCAGCCACGTGCACCGTGCGAGTAGCGCCGCTGGCAAGCTCGCGCTCGCGGGTGCCGTCGAACGAGACAGCGTTGTGCGCGCAGATCTTTTCGCAGGCATGGCAGCCAACGCAGTGCTCGGTCGCGACGTTCGGCTTGCCGGCGGCATGCTGCTCCATCTTTCCGGCACGGCTGCCGCCTCCCATGCCCAGGTTCTTCATGGCGCCGCCAAAACCGGCCTGCTCATGGCCCTTAAAGTGGGTGAGGCTGATCACGATATCGGCGTCCATGAGCGCCTGACCGATCTTGGCCTCGTGCACATACTCGCCGCCCTCAACCGGGACGAGCGCCTCGTCGGTGCCCTTGAGGCCGTCGGCGATGATGATCTGGCAACCCGTGGCATACGGGGTAAAGCCGTTCTGGTAGGCGGTATCAATGTGCTCGAGCGCGTTTTTGCGGCTACCCACATAGAGCGTGTTGCAGTCGGTGAGGAAGGGCTTGCCACCCAGCTCCTTCACGACATCCGCGACGGCGCGGGCGTAGTTGGGACGCAAAAAGCTCAGGTTGCCCAGCTCGCCAAAGTGAATCTTGATAGCGACGAACTTGTTCTCAAAGTCGATCTGCTCAATTCCGGCGTGACGGATGAGGCGCTTGAGCTTGTCGAGCTGGCTCTCGCGAGCATGCGTGCGCAGGTTGGTGAAGTACACCTTAGCGGGTGCTGCGGGTGCAGTTGCGGTCATAGATCTATCCCCTCGGTCTATATGGCGTTACAGACATAGAGGATGGTACCAGTTAAAGCAGAGTTAAAGTCAAGTACGGAACCTAGTCATTGGGGACGTTCTTAAACGACTTCTCTTGGACTTTGAGCGCCTCGGCCAGGCCCACACGTTTGATGGAGCGCGTGTGCAGCAGTGCCACGACCAGGTAGGTCGCAAAGCCGATTCCTGCGCACGCCGCCATGGACCAAGCGGGCACGTAGATCTCGATATTGCCGTTGTAGGCGAGCAGCATCGAACGGAAGATGGCCGTGAGCGAGCCAATAATGATCGGCAGGCTCAGCACGAGCGACGCCGCCACGCACAGCGTGATCGAGCGGATGTACAGATGCGAGATCTCGCCATCGCGATAGCCAAAGACTTTCATGTAGCTGATCGAACGGGCGCTGTGGTCGATCACAGCCTTGGTCAGCAGGTACATAAACAGCAGGAAGATGAACACCGCAAGTCCAACCATCATGCCGATCATTTTGCTCATCATGCCGATGAACTGGTCGCCCACGGCGCGCATGTCGTCGGGCGTGGTGTCGCCGGCAAAGTAACGAGCATCGAGGTTGAGCTTCTCGTCGCTCACATAGCCGTTAAAGTAGGCGGCGTCGTTGCCGAACAGCTCGTTAAAGTCGTCGATGCTCATATAGACATTCATATCCGACTTAGAGCCCCAAACGCAGTCCTTGCCCACGTACTCAAAGGAATAATTCTTGCCCTCGTACTTGTCGCTGAGCGTGACCTTCTGGCCCTCGCTCCAGCCAAACTTGTCGAGCAAGCCACCGCCAAAGACGACGCGTCCGTCGCCGACGTCCAGCCCTTTCCAGTAGCGCGAATCGGGCGAGATGCCGTAGACAGAAATCGTCTCCTCGCCATTACCATCGCCGCGGTCGTATTGCAGCTGGTAAACGGCGTATTTCTCGGCCTGTGCGATTGCGCCCGCGCCGTTATCGGTCGTATTGACCGGGTGGATATCGTCGTTGTCAGTGTCGATCTTAGAGGCCTTGTCAATCAGGTCGATAGTCTCATCGCGGTCGCAGCCGAGAGCGTCGGCAAGGTCATCGAGGCGCGCATAAAGCGCATCCTTCTTGTCCTGGACCTTGGCAAGCGCATCCTGCGCTGCGGTCAGGCTCTCGGCAGACGGAGATGCGGTCGCGGCATCGGCTGCCGCCTGCGCCGCATCGGCCGCGTCGTCAAGCTCGTCATCGGCATCCTGAGCGGCGGAAAGCAGCGCGCCGTCCACCGACTGCAAGCGCTCGAGTGCCGACCACTGCTCACGTTCCTCGGCGGTGCCCTCAAGCTCCAGCGGCGCCTTGAGCGTGTACTGGTGCTCGGCGACCAGGCTTGTCTCGAGGTTGTCCGCGTAGTGCGTCATCGTGGGCAGAATCGCCAGGCCAAAGAGCAGCAGCAGCGAGGCAAACGCAATGCCCACAAAGAGCGTGGCAAAGTTGCCCAGGTTGCGCAGAAAGATACGCAGGCGGAAGCGGGAAACAAAACCCATGCGCTCCGGCAGTTGCATACCGCGCTTGGTGCCCGATTTGCCGCTCGCCTCGTGACGAAGGAACTGCAACGGCGTCTTGCCCATTTTGCGAAACAGGCCCACCAGCGTGATGAGGATGAGCGCGGCGGCGGGAACCACGGCGCACTTCACAAAGATCTCCCAGCTCCAGTACACCTGGAAGGGCGGCAGGCTGTACGAACCGTAATAGAGGCTGCGCATGGGCTCGGTAAAGAACACAACGCCGAGCGCAGTGCCCAAAAGCGCCGCGACCACGCCCACGATGGCGGGAAGTGCCAGGTAGTGCAGCACGATCTCGCGACGGCGATAACCGCTGGCGAGCAGCGTGCCGATGATGGCGCTCTCCTCCTCGATGGTGGCGTCGGTAAGGACCACAAAGACGAACGCCATGATCACGATGATGATGTCGAGCAGCGTCATCCACATCATGGAGTCGCCGTCCACGTCATCGCGCGCATAGCCAATGCCCTGATTGGAATCGGCGTCGGTCAGATCGTCCACGCGCGCATCGGCGTCGGTCAGTGCCTCGACCATATCTTGCTCGGCGTCGATGCGGTCCGCGGTGGGGAGGTCGCGATCGGTAAAGGTGAAGGAGTAGGTGTAGGCGGGTGCGCCGCCGGCATCTTCGAGCGCGGCAAAGCCGCCATCGGTGACCTCGGCCACGCCGTACGTGATGGTGTTCACCGTAAAGTCCGAATTGTTGAGGAACAGCGCCTGACTATCGGGCTGGGTCATGATGCCGCAAATGGTGTAGGTGCGACCCTCGAGCTCGACTTTATCGCCCACGGACAGGTTGTTATTGGTGGCAAAGACACGGTCGATGGCCACCTCGTCATCCGCCTTGGGTTCCTTGCCCTCACAGTAGGACGCAATGTCCACCTTAGCGCGGTGCGCATAGGTGCGCAGCGTGCGCTTGGTGCCGTCGTCGCCGGCGGTCTTTTTGATGATGGCGTCGATGGAGAAATTCTTGTAGAGCGTGACGCCGCCGACGTCGCCGGCTGCATCCTCGGCGGCCTTGAGTTGATCGTCGGTAGCCTCGAAGGAGGTGGTCACGCGGCCGTCCTCAATCGCGTACGCATCGCGCATGTCATCGATAAGGCAGCCGATGGAATGCGCTGCGAGCAAAAATCCCGAGGTGAGAGCGATGCTTCCGCACATAAGAAGAAAGATGCCCAGGTACTTGCCGATATTGCGGCGCAGCTCGCGCGGGAGACGTTTTGCGAGAGGTGTCATGGCGCCGCCTACCAATCGAGCTCGGCGGCCGCGACGGGCGACTCGTTGAGCTCATCCTCGACGATGCGTCCGTCGCGCAGGCGCAGCACGCGGTTGGCCATGCGGGCGATGGCGGCGTTGTGCGTGACGATGATGATGGTGCAGCCGTACTCGTGATTGACATCCTCCATGAGCTGCAGGATTTCCTTGGACGTCTTGTAGTCGAGCGCGCCGGTGGGCTCGTCGCACAGCAACAGACCCGGGTTCTTGACGAGCGCACGGCCGATGGCGCAGCGCTGCTGTTGGCCGCCCGAAACCTGACGCGGGAACTTGTTGCGGTGCTCGTAGAGGCCCAGCGAACGCAGCAGGTCGTCGACATTGAGCGGGTTTTTGGACAGGTGCGCCGTGACCTCGATGTTTTCCTTGATGGTGAGGTCGGGCACCAGGTTGTAGAACTGAAAGACAAAGCCCAGCTCGCGGCGGCGGTACTCACCCAGGTCGGCGGGCTTGAGCACCGTGAGGTCGCAGCCGTCCACCATGATGGAGCCGGCGTCGGCATCCTCCAGGCCACCGATCAGGTTAAGAAACGTCGACTTGCCCGAGCCCGAGGGCCCCAGCATGACGCAGATCTCGCCGCGATTGATGGACGTGTCGATGCCGTCGAGCACCGTCAGGCGCGCATCACCGTCGCCGTAGTGCTTTTTGAGATCCTTAACCTGGACATAGGTTTCCTGCGTTGCCATGGTATCCCCCGTTGTTAGCCTCGTACTACTTTATGAGCGTAATAGTAAACCATGGCGAACTATTTTGGAGCGAGGCCTGGATTTTATTTCAGACTAGTCATTGGGGACGTTCTTAAATGACTAGCTGTTAGGGACACTCTTTCGCCACCCGGCAGTTAGGGACGTTCCCTTTCTGCCGGCAGCTGAGGACAGTCCTTGGCAACCCGGCCGGCAAGCCGGCGGTTCGGCAAAGACTGTCCCCAATGACTAGTCGTTTAAGTCTGTCCCCAATGACCACTCTTGGTCGTTTAAGTCTGTCCCCAATGAGTACCCGATGACTAGGTGGCTAGGCGTGGGATTTGGCGTGGGTGAGGGCTAGGCCTACGGCGGCGATGGCTGCGGCGAAGAGCACGGTGACGCCTAGGTCGCAGGCGATGTCGCACAGCACGGCAGACGTCAGGTCCGAGGCGAGCGCCTTGCCGATCGCGTCGTTCACCCAATACGTCGGCACAAAGTGCGCCACGGTCTGCACGGCCGAGCCCATGAGCGACAGCGGCATCCAGGCGCCGCCCAAAAACGTCATGAGCATGCCAAGCAGGTTGCCCACACCGTTGAGCAACTCCTCGCGCGCACCCAGGCTCGACAGCGCAAAGCCAACGGCCAGTGGCGTGCATGCCAGGGCAAACGTCGCCGCCAGCGCCAGACACACGCGGCCCACGCCGACCTCGGCAACCGCGCCGGCAAAGCCCACGACGCCCAGCATGCTCGACACAAACCAGATACAGACGGTGAGCACGGCGGCGGCCGCAAACACGGCAAGCGAACGCTGGCGCTCGGAGATTGGGCCGGCATCCATACGACGCACGCGCTCGGGCTCGTTCATGCCCGAGAACACCAGCCCCACCGACACGATGACCGACGAGATAATCGCGTACGCGCCAAAGTTGAAATACGACTCGAGCGTGGCAGCAGCAGCCGAGTCGACCTTGACCCGCTCGATCTGGACCTCCGCGCGCTTTGCAGCGGCATGCTCGGCGGCCTTGGCTACGTCGCCGTTGGAGGCAGCGGGCTCAAGCGCGGCCGCAGCGCCCGCGAGCGAGATCCAGCGCGAGGCCTCGGCAGACGACAGCGCCGCCGCCATGGTGCCGGCACCGTAGGTCACATCGAGCTTGGGCAGGGACTCCCCCGCGCGGGCGGCTGCAACAAGGTCGTCCTCAAACCCCTCCGGGATAAAGAACACGCAGTCGGCGCTACCCTTGGCACTATTGCTCTTGGAGAGCGCGTCCGCAAGATCGTACGTATCGTCGCCGATGCCCGTGACCAGCTCAAAGCGCGAGCCCAGGTGCTTGGTGAGTGCCCTCGAAAGGTCGCTATTGTCGCGGTCGATCACGATCACGTTGGTGTCGTAGGGCTCGTACTCGGTAAGCTGCGACGAGTTCCAGCTCACCGAGGCCGCAATGAATACGCCCATGAGCGAGATGAACACCGTATAGATGAGCAGGTAGAACGGGTGTGCCAGCGCCATGCGAAGCGCGGTCTTAAAGGTGCTCATAGCGGCTCCTTCCAAAGATCAGCGTGGCGGCGGCAACGAACAGCAGCGCCATAAGGACCAGCGCGCCGGCGCGAACGGCAAAAGGTCCCAGGTCCTCAAAGAAATACAGGCGGTTGAACATGTCGCAGATAAGCTTGACGGGATTGAGCCAGCACTCGGCCGGGCAGGCGCGGGCGACGTCGTCGGCAAGCGCCATCGCCGGCTCGCCGTAGAGGCCAGCGAACAGGGCGCACGTGGTAGCAAAGCCCGTGAGGATGCCGGACTTGGACGCCTTGCCGCCCTTAACGGGAAGCGTGCCCACAAAGAGTCCCAGGCCCGTGGCGGCAAGCGCGGAAGCGGCGCCGCCGACGAGGCACAGCCCCTCGCGCCCGCCAAAGTCGACACCCACGACCAGGCGCACGTAGCCGATTGCGATCGCCATCGAGGCGAAGGAAACCAGCCACGAGCCGACAAAGATGCCGGCCAGCGACGCCGTCTTGGAAAGACCGCCCACGCAGCGACGCGCGCCAAGGCCCGACAGATTGGGCTGCAAATCGACGACACTCAAGGCGGCAAACTCGGCAGACATCATCGCGACCAGGCCAAAAAGCGCGTAATAGTAGATGACCGTGCCGTCGGGCGTGGTGCGCGTAAGGCTCACGCGACGGGTGCCGCCCTCGAGCGACAGGGCGCGCGCAACCGCCTCGGGGTCGGCGAGTGCCGCCGGGTTGTCCTGGGCAATCTGGAACATGAGCTCGGCATTTTGTGTATACGAGCTTGCCACCGTCTCCAGGATGCTGCGATCGGTGAGCACCGATGATGCGCGCGAGCTGTCGTAGCTCGATAGCAGTGTGAGCTTGGGTGCGCCTGCGTCGTCGACCGTATAGATGCCCGCGACCTTGCCGGCCTTAAGCGCACGGTTCGCATCGGCTGCGTCGTCGCACTCGTGGATCTCGAGCAGCTGGTCGTCGCCTTCCTTGGCAAGCGACGTCGCCACGTCCTTAAAGGTCGAGGCGTCCCAGGTCTCATCCGCTACGACGGCCACCGGCACCGGGTCGACCGTGCCGTCGGAGCTCAGATTCGCAAACATAAACATGAACATCGTGGAAAGTGCGATGGGAAAGAGAGCGCCCCAGACCCACGTGCTCGGCCGGCGCAGCAGCGTCTTGACCGTAGTGATGATGGTGTTGAACATGGCCGCCCCCTAGTCGCGCAGCTCGCGGCCGGTGATCTCGAGGAACACGTCGTTGAGGGTCGGTGGCTCGCTCCACACGCGGCCGAGCGCCACATCGGCGGCGCGCAGCGTGTCGAGGATGTCGACCAAATTGTGCGGGCTCGCTTCGCAGGTGCAGACGAGCTCGCCGCCGGACAACTCAACCGAAAGCACGTGCTCGAGGGCGCGCAGCCGCTCGACCGTGGCGGTCTCTACGGCGCTGACCTCGACAGTCACGCGCTCGCCCATTTGAATCATGCGTTTGAGCTCGTCATTGGTGCCCTGCGCCAGCACACGTCCGCCGTCCATGATCATGATGCGGCTGCAAATCTGCTCGACTTCCTCCATGTAATGGCTGGTATACACCACCGTGGCGCCCTCGTCGCGCAGGCGGCAGATGCCCTCCAGGATGGCGTTGCGGCTCTGCGGGTCGACCGCCACCGTGGGCTCGTCAAAGAAGATGAGCTCGGGCTTGTGCGCGATACCGCAGGCGATGTTGAGGCGACGCGCCAGGCCGCCCGAGAGCTTGCCGGGGCGAAACTTGGTAAAGTCGCCCAGCCCGACAAAGTCGATCGCCTCGTCCACCAGCGCGCGGCGGCGCTTGCGGTCGTTGACGTAAAGGCTGCAGAAATAGTCGATGTTCTCGCGCACCGTAAGCTCGTCAAACACCGCCACCTGCTGCGGCACCACACCGATGCGGCGCTTGAGGTCGTAGCGGGCGGGCGTCATGGGCTCGCCGAACAGCTCGATGGTGCCTTTGTCGTAGGCGAGCAGCTGCAGAATGCAGTTGATGGACGTGGTCTTGCCCGAGCCGTTGGGGCCCAGCAGGCCAAAGATCTCGCCGGGGGCGATGCTCAGGCTAAAGTGGTCGAGCGCGATAAGGTCGTCGTAGCGCTTGACGAGGTTTTCGACGTGGACGATGTCTGTCATGAGGCGGCCCTTCTGTTGATTGCGGCCCGGTACGATTGCATCATCGCAGGAGCGAGCGGAGCGCACCAGTGAGCTTTGTCACGAGTGCGGAGCTTGGCCGTGCGGCCTGCCGACGTCCCCGCTTTGCCGCGTGGGAGGAATGTCACGGTTGCGCAGGCGGTCCCTCCACCACGCGCGGCTTCGCGTACAATACCCGTATGAACAGGCTTTTCGACAAATCGATCGTGCTGGCGTGCTGTATTGCGGCCGCCATGGGTCTTGCTGTGGAC
>CABQXG010000001.1 GCA_902468045.1 uncultured Collinsella sp. | reverse complement strand
CAGCCCCAACGCACGCCAGAGCCAGTGCCGTAGAACCCAATGAACGAGTCAAGCGACCTCGACGTGATGGCGCCCTCGTTACTCATAACGATGCCGCCGCCAACGTAGATGCCCACGTGGCCATAGATCAGGCCCGGTATGCCGGTGCCGCTATGCGATGAGTCGGCAACAATCATGCCCACCTGCAGCGCCGAGCGGTCGGAGCTATAGCACCAGGCGTTAAACATATCGCACGCGTTACCGCCAAAGTAGCCAACGCCGGCGTTACGGAAGACATTGGTAACCCACGCCGCGCACCAGTTCTGACCCGGCGAAGGCGTGGAGTAGCACGCGTTGACGACGGCCTGCTGCTTGCCCGAGCCGGCATTCTGCTGCGGAGTTCCGGGCGCATACGATCCACCACCCGAGCTCGAACCACCCGAGTAGGAATTGTTCTTGTTCGCGGCGGCCGCGGCAGCAGCGGCGGCCTTCCTGGCAGCCTCCTCGGCCTGGGCGGCAGCGAGAATCTCGGAATCACGCTGAGCCATGAGCTCCTTGACGTCGTCGGAAAGACCGCTCAGCACGGTCTGGACTTCTTGCTGCTTGGCCTGCATGTCCTGCATCTGGGCAGTCTGCTGATCCTTGAGCTTCTCCAAGTCGGCCTTCTGCGACTCAAGCTCGGTCTTTTGCGCATCGAGCTCTTCCTGGATGGTCTGAATGTCCTCGATGGCGTCGCGGTCGCTCTTGTTGATCTTCTCAACATAGTGCGCATTGGCGACGAGCTCCTCAAACGAGCCCGAGGCGAGCAGCAGCGACAGGATGTTGGTGCCGCCCGACTTATAGCTGGCGGAAACGCGATCGGAAAGATCGCCGCGCTTCTTTTTGAGCTCGGCCTTCTTTTCGTCAATCTGCGCCTGCGTGCTGTCAATCTGGCCCTGTACGCCCTCGATATCGTTGAGGGTCTGGGCGTTCTTGTTGGCCAGCGCCGCGTATTCATTTGCGATGCTGTCGAGCTGGGCCTGGACCTCGTCAAGCTGAGCCTGGGCCGCATTGAGCTTGTCGGTGGTTTCCTTGGTGGCCTCCGCAGCATGGGCGCGAGCGGGCAGACCAAAAAGAACGGCTGCAGAAGCTGCGCCGAACAGGGCCTTGAGGGCAGTGCGACGCGAAAGCTCCTGGGAAAGGATGGAATCGCTGTTTGGTGACATATCTACTCCGTTACATGTTTATTTATATGTCGCTCAACTCATACATATTAGCGTACATCCGGCGCATCCCAACGATTTCCACGAACGGCAGCAAACCGTATGGTCGGCGGCTCGTATGCAAACGTCAAAGTCAAGGTTACGCCCACGCCAAACATTTCAATCAGTACGTTAGCATGTTCATCTGCTTTTCCTGCCCTGCACCTTTTGGGTGCCCCTGCCTGCGCTATACTCCCCTGAAGAAGTGTTCCTGATTCGATAGGAGACTACATGTCCAAAGCACTCGACCCCAAAGACACCTGCGTCCTCGTAACCGGTGGCGCCGGCTTTATCGGCTCGCACACCGTCGTTCAGCTGCTCGAGGGCGGCTACCAGGTCGTCATCGTCGATGACCTCTCCAACTCCAGCGCCGTCGCCGTCGACCGCGTCAAGACCATCGTGGGCGAAGAGGCTGCCAAGAACCTCACCTTCTACGAGGCCAACGTGCTCGACCGCGAGGCCATGAACAAGATCTTCGACACCCATCAGATCGACCGCGTCATCCACTTCGCCGGCTTTAAGGCCGTCGGCGAGTCGGTGAGCAAACCCGTCGAGTACTACCACAACAACATCGAGAACACCCTGGTGCTCATCGACGTCATGCGCAACCATGGCTGCAAGTCCATCATCTTCTCGAGCTCCTCGACCGTCTACGGCGACCCGGACAACCCGCCCGTCACCGAGGAAGACCCCAAGAAGCCCGCAACCAACCCCTATGGCTGGACCAAGTGGATGATCGAGCAGATCCTTATGGACGTTCACACCGCCGACCCCGAGTGGGACGTCGTGCTGCTCCGCTACTTCAACCCCATCGGCGCCCATCCGTCGGGCCTGATCGGCGAGGACCCCAAGGGCATCCCCAACAACCTGGTGCCCTATGTCGCGCAGGTTGCCGTGGGCAAGCTCGAGGCCGTTCAGGTCTTTGGCAACGACTACCCCACACCCGACGGCACCGGTGTGCGCGACTACATCCACGTGTGCGATCTGGCCTCTGGTCACGTTGCCGCCCTTAACTGGATGAACGGCAAGACCGGCGTCGAGATCTTTAACCTGGGCACCGGCACCGGTACCTCGGTACTCGAGGTCGTCGCCGCCTTCTCCAAGGCTTGTGGCAAGGAGCTGCCCTACGTGATCCGCGAGCGCCGCGCCGGCGATATCGCCGCCAACTGGTGCGATGCCTCCAAGGCCGAGCGCATGATGGGCTGGAAGGCTCAGTACGACATCGCGGATATGTGCCGCGATAGCTGGAACTGGCAGAGCCACAACCCCAACGGCTTCGCCGACGCCGAGTAGCAAAAACCTACATACCGCTCTTGCCCCGATCTCACGTTGTGAGGTCGGGGCTTTTTCATGGCATGTAACCATTCGCCGAAAATCGACCAACTTTTTTATCTTGCCTGTACATGTTTAAACAACATGTTTTACAATAGGCATATCGAATCAGAACATCGGGGGCGGACTGCACATCCATCGGCAGGCCGACCCCACAACAAGAAGGTTGGTGAGCGCATTCATGGAGCGTGCAAGCGGCGTCCTCATGCCCGTCTCATCTCTGCCCGGACCATACGGAATCGGCGGCTTTGGCTGGAATGCCTACGACTTCGTCGATTTTCTCGCCTCGTGCAAACAACATTACTGGCAGATTCTGCCCCTTACGACGACCAGCTATGGCGATTCGCCCTATCAGTCGTTCTCGGCCCGCGCGGGCAACCCCAACTTTATCGACTTTGCCGAGCTTATCGAGGCAGGGTATCTGGAGCAGCGCGATATCGATGACGTGTATCTGGGATCCGACCCCAGCAATGTCGACTACGGCGCTATCTTTGGCGGCCGCCGTCAGATTCTCGACCGCGCCGCTGAGCGCTTTGCTGCCGACAAGCCGGCCGATTTCGACGACTTTATCCAGGCAAACGAGGACTGGCTCATTCCCTATTGTGAGTTCATGACCGTGAAGGAGGAGTGCGGGCTCAAGGCCTTTTGGGAGTGGCCCGAGGAGCTCCGCCGCCGCGGCGAGGCATCCAGCAAGGTCTGCGCCGCCCATCCCGAGCGCATGCTCTACCACCAGATGACGCAGTACTTCTTCGATCGCCAGTGGAGCCGCCTCAAGGCCTATGCCAACGAGCGCGACATCCTGATCATCGGCGACCTGCCCATCTACGTCTCGCGCGACTCCGTCGAGATGTGGGCCACGCCCGAGCTCTTTAAGATCGACGCCGCCGGCAATCCCGTCAGCGTCGCGGGAACGCCGCCCGACCAGTTCTCGGCCACCGGCCAGTACTGGGGCAACCCCATCTATGACTGGGATGCCATGGAAGCAGACGGTTTCTCCTGGTGGGAAGGCCGCATCCGAGCCGCCCTCGACATGTACAACATCATCCGTCTGGACCACTTCCGCGGTTTCGAGGCATTTTGGGAGGTGCCGTTCTCCTCTCCCGATTCGTCATATGGTTCGTGGACGCAGGGACCCGGCCTCAAGCTCTTCAAGGTGCTCGAGGAAAAGCTCGGCACGCTTCCCATCATTGCCGAAGACCTGGGCTTTCTTACCCCTGGTGTCATCGACATGCGCGACACCACGGGCTTCCCTGGCATGAAGATCCTGCAGTTTGCCTTTGAGGGCACCAACTCGTACTACCTGCCGCACAACTACATTGCCAACACCGTCGCCTACGTCGGAACGCATGACAACGAAACGGCACGCGGCTGGTATGAAGGAACGGCCACCCCGCGTCAGCGCGAGCAGGCGGCCCTGTATACCCACCAGCAGGCAGGCGAGTCCATGGCCGACGCGCTCAACCGCACCATCGCCGCCAGCGTGAGCGATACCTGCATCTACACCATGCAGGACCTGCTCAATCTGGGCAACGAGGCGCGCATCAACACCCCCGCCACTCTGGGCGGCAACTGGACCTGGCGCATGCTTGATGGCGCCATCACCCGCGAACTCGAGCATAAACTCACCGACTGGACCGAGACCTACTTCCGCATCCCGTCGAAAGCCGAAATCGAGCTTCCTCAATAGGAGCTACCGCGCCCGACCCCACCCCACCGTGCGGACGCGACCGCTTTTCCCGCGCGAGGCCACCCCAATCCCCTCGCGCGGGCTTCTTTTGAATTTCTGACATGTCGTCAACTCACCACAGGAGGAAACATGCCCCGTATCGATCTTGCGGATCTTGCCGAGCAGTCCTTTGGAACTTCGCTCGAGCAACTCGATGACCGCCGCATTTACAAACTGCTGGTCAAGCTCGTACAGGAGCGCTCCGCCGCCTGCCCGCTCAACAATGGCAAGAAAAAGCTCTATTACATCTCTGCTGAGTTTTTGATTGGCAAACTGCTGATCAACAACATGATCGACCTTGGCATCTATGCCGAGGTCAAAGACCAGCTCACCGCTGCCGGCCACGACCTCAACAAGATTGAGGAATTTGAGGTCGAACCGTCGCTGGGCAACGGCGGCCTGGGTCGCCTGGCCGCGTGCTTCCTGGATTCCATTGCCACGCTGGGCCTTACCGGTGACGGTGTGGGCCTCAATTACCATTACGGCCTGTTCCGTCAGCGCTTTTCCGACAACCAGCAAAAGGCCGTCCCCGACGAGTGGCTTGGCGAGCAGGACATCCTGATCGATGACGACCGCTCCTACACCGTCGAGTTTGGCGATTTTGCCGTCACCTCCAAGCTCGTCAACATCGATGTGCCCGGTTACGGCCAGCCCACCAAGAACCGCCTGCGTCTGTTTGACCTGGCAAGTGTCGACGACGGCCTGGTCCCCGGCAGCTCCATCGACTTCGATAAGACGAAGATCGCTAAGAACCTCACCTTGTTCCTCTATCCGGATGATTCCGACGAGCAGGGCCGCCTGCTTCGTATCTACCAGGAGTACTTCATGGTGAGCAACGCCGCCCAACTCCTGATCGACGAGGCCGTCGAGCGCGGCAGCAACCTGCACGATCTGGCCGACTACGCCGTGGTCCAGATCAACGACACGCACCCCACCATGGTCATTCCCGAGCTCATCCGCCTGCTCACCACCGAGCACGACATCGAGTTTGACGAGGCCGTTACCATCGTGCGCTCCATGGTCGCCTACACCAACCATACGATCCTTGCCGAGGCACTCGAGAAGTGGCCGCTCGCCAGCCTGCCGAAGGTCTCGCCTGCCATCGCCGACATCATCGTCAAGCTCGACGAGGTTGCCAAGGCCGAGCACGATGATCCGCGCGTCGCCATCATCGACGAGCACGACACCGTCCACATGGCTCACATGGACATCCACTTTGGCTTCTCCATCAACGGCGTCGCCGCGCTCCACACCAAGATTCTGGAGGACACCGAGCTTCACCCGTTCTACGAGATCTATCCCGAGAAGTTCTCCAACAAGACCAACGGCATCACCTTCCGCCGCTGGATCCAGGGAGCCAACCCCGCGCTCGCCAACCTGCTCGACGATGTGATCGGCACCGACTGGCGCAGCACCGGCGATCTGAGCAAACTCGCCAAGTTCGCCGACGACAAAGATGTTCTTGAGCGCCTGGCTGCCACCAAGACCGAGGCCAAGGCCATCATGCGCCAGTTCATGGCGCTCGAGCAGGGTGTGACCATTCCCTCCAACGCCATCATCGATGTTCAGGTCAAGCGTATCCACGAGTACAAGCGCCAGCAGATGCTCGCGCTCTACATCATCTGGAAGTATCTCGACATCAAAAACGGCAATAAGCCTAAGCACCCCGTCACCATCATCTTTGGCGGCAAGGCAGCGCCTGCCTATACCATCGCTCAGGACATCATCCACCTAATCCTGACGCTGTCCCAGTGGATAGCCAACGACCCCGACGTGGCCCCCTACCTGCAGGTCGTCATGATCGAGAACTACAACGTCACCGCCGCCGAGCGCGTAATCCCCGCCGCCGACATCTCCGAGCAGATCAGTCTGGCCTCCAAGGAGGCGAGCGGCACTTCCAACATGAAGTTCATGCTCAACGGCGCCCTGACCCTGTGCACGCTCGACGGTGCCAACGTGGAGATTGCCGAGCTTGTCGGCGACGAGAACATCTACACCTTTGGTGCCTCGTCCAAGCAGGTCGAACAACTCTACGCCGACGGCACCTACAACGCCGGTGCGCTCTACCGCAAGCCCGGCATTAAACTGCTGGTGGACTTCATCACCAACCCGGCCTTTATGGCGACCGGCAACGCCGAGCGCCTGCAGCGTCTGCACGATGACATCAAGGGCAAGGACTGGTTTATGGCCCTGCTCGATATTGAAGAGTACATCCAGACCAAGGAGCGCGTGCTGGCCGACTACGAGGACCAGGATGCCTGGATGCGCAAGGCGCTGATCAACATCGCCAACGCCGGCACCTTCTCGTCCGACCGCACGATCTCCCAGTACAACGACGAGATCTGGCACCTGAGCTAATTTCGTTTCCTTTACCCATCCTCTTGAAGGCGGAGTCGCGGCAACACGGCTCCGCCTTTTGTGCCCGCGTGTTGCCCGTGGCCTGCCTCGACCAAACAATCTCGGTCTGTAACACCTAACCGGCAAAGTTAGGTCTACCTGTTACAGATCAAGACAAACAGAAACGCCCCGCCAAACAATCTTGTTCTGTAACAACTACTCGGATAAAACGGCCCCAGATGTTACAGATCGAAATAAACAGGTTTGTCTTGACGGACCGTCTCGATCCGTAACAGGTAACTGCCGAAATCAGTCCTTCGTGTTACAGATCGAGATGGGAGGACAGGCAGCTCGACGCTGTCTCAATCTGTAACATCTAGGCCCAATTTGGCCCTCTACCTGTTACAGATCAAGACAAACGACCGACCAGACAGCCCCGTCATAAAGAAAGGCTTCCCTCTCGCCCAGTGGACGGGAGGGAAGCCTTATATGTGACCACGGCAAAAGGATGGCAATACCGCAGTCGCCCAAAGGGAGGGCCTGGATGTACCGGGCCTAGATAAGGTTCTTACCAGACACCTTGTCGAAGAGATGGGTCGCGTTCTTCTCGAACTTGAACCAGATGGTGTCGCCAGCCTTGAGCGCACCCTTGGCCTCGAGGTCGACGACGGGGATAATCAGGACAAACTGGCCGTCGGGAGCGGTCACGTGGACATGCTCGGTCGAGCCCATGAGCTCGGTCACCTCGACGGTGCCCTGGAGCGCACCCTCCTCGCCCTTGTCGGCAAGCAGAATCTGCTCGGGGCGCACGCCGGCCGTGATCTCCTTCACGTCGCCGTCGTCCCAGTTGAGAGCAAGCTGAGCGCAGGTCTCGGGGGCGAGCGCCACGTTCATATCCTCGGTCTTGACGGTGAAGCCGTTGCCCG
This sequence comes from uncultured Collinsella sp., assembly GCA_902468045.1. Taxonomy (GTDB): domain Bacteria; phylum Actinomycetota; class Coriobacteriia; order Coriobacteriales; family Coriobacteriaceae; genus Collinsella. The sequence goes on along the minus strand of CABQXG010000001.1, from coordinate 16,657 downwards.
AGCGCACCAGCTGGGCATCGAAGAAGTTCATCTGCGGCACGCCGATAAAACCGGCGACGAAGATGTTCGCGGGATGGTTGAAGACCTCCTGCGGGGTGGCGATCTGCTGGACGGCGCCGTCCTTCATGACCACGATGCGGTCGCCGAGGGTCATGGCCTCGGTCTGATCGTGGGTAACGTAGATAAAGGTGCCCTTAATCTCGTGACGCAGCTTGATGAGCTCGGCACGCATCTGGTTACGCAGCTTGGCGTCCAGGTTGGACAGCGGCTCGTCCATCAGGAAGACCTTGGGGTCACGCACGATGGCGCGGCCGATAGCGACACGCTGACGCTGGCCGCCCGAGAGCGCCTTGGGCTTACGGTCGAGGTACTCGGTAATGCCCAGAATCTCGGCAGCGGAGCGAACCTTGCGGTCGATCTCGTCCTTGGGGACCTTCTTGAGCTCAAGCGTAAACGCCATGTTCTCGTACACCGTCATGTTGGGGTACAGAGCGTAGCTCTGGAACACCATGGCGATGTCGCGGTCCTTGGGAGCGACGTCGTTGACGCGCTTGCCGTCGATGAACACGTCACCCGAGGTGATGTCCTCCAGGCCAGCAACCATGCGCATCGTCGTGGACTTACCGCAGCCAGACGGGCCAACGAGGACGACGAACTCCTGGTCGTGAACGGTGAGGTTAAAGTCCTCAACAGCGAGCACGCCATCCTCGGTAACCTTGAGGTTGTGCTTCTTCTCCTCGGTCTTCTTCTTTTTGCCAAAGAAGCCCTTCTTTTTGGACTCGTTGTTGGGATACACCTTCTGAACATGTTTGAGAACGATCTCGGCCATGTCTCTACCTTTCGATACGCGGCGCCGCGCTGAGGGGCGCCGCTAAAACTTGCAAAACAGTTACGGCATCAGCCCTTGACGGCACCTGCCACCACGCCGTCGATGATGTACTTCTGGCAGAGGATGTACATGATGACGATGGGGACAACGACCATCATGATGCAGGCCATCATGGGGCCGAGCTCGACGTGGCCGTAGCCGCCGCGGAAGTACTGAATCAAGATAGGAATGGTCTTGTACTTGGTGGAGTCGAGCGTAAGGTAGGGCAGCAGATAGTCGTTCCAGACCCACATGGTGTCGACGATGCCGACCGAAAGATAGGTGGGCTTCATGATGGGGAGGACGATCTTAAAGAACACCTGGACCGGGTTGCAGCCGTCGATCATGGCCGCCTCTTCGATCTCGAGCGGGATGTTCTTTACAAAGCCGGCGAACATAAAGACCGCCAGGCCCGCGCCAAAGCCAAGGTAGATAAAGCAGATGTTGAACGGCGTGTTGAAGCCGATGCGGTCCGCCAAATTGGACAGCGTGAACATGAGCATCTGGAACGGTACGACCATCGAGAACACGAACAGGTAATAGAAGAAGTTCGAGATCTTGCTGTTGACGCGCACTACGTACCAAGCGCACATGGAGCAGCACACCAAGATCAGAACGACCGACGTGACCGTGATGATGAGCGAGTACATAAATGCCGAGGCAAAGCCCTGCTCGTTAAGGGCGTGCATGTAGTTTGCGAGGCCGTTGAACGTCTCGGGCGTGAGCAGATCGAATGCCGTGGTGGTGCTGATTGCAGTTGCCTTTTTAAAGGAATTGAGCGCAATCATGAACACGGGGTAGATCCACGCGAGCGACAGAATCGTAAAGAAAATCGAGAGCGCGCGATTGATAACCTTATCGCGTTTCATTACTGCTGCACCTCCTTGGACCTCGTGGCCTTAAGCTGAATCATGGAAATAGCAACAACCAGGATGCAGAAGATAACCGCCTTGGCCTGACCGATGCCCTGCCATGCAATACCGGCACGCGAATAGAACGTGTTGTAGATGTTCAGGGCGAGCATCTCGGTGGAGTGCGCGGGGGCGCCGCCGGTAAGGGCGAGGTTCTGGTCGAACAGCTTAAAGCCGTTGGTGATGGACAGGAACAGGCAGATGGTGATGGTCGGCATCAGGTTAGGGATCTTAACCTTCCAAAACGTCTGCCATGCCGTGGCACCGTCGACCTTGGCGGCCTCGATGTAGTCGGACGGAATGGACTGCAGACCAGCGATGTAGATGATCATCATGTAGCCGACCTGCTGCCACAGGGTCAGGATGATAAGGCCCCAGAAGCCAGCAGCAGAGTTAAGGGCGATGAGCTGGGCGCCCACGTTGGAAAGCAGGCAGTTGATCAGAATCTGCCAAATGTAGCCCAGCACGATGCCGCCGATCAGGTTAGGCATAAAGAAGATCGTACGGAAGATGTTGGTGCCTTTGAGCGCCTTGCGGGTGAGCGCCTGCGCAATGGCCAGGGCGATCACGTTGATGAGCACCGTCGACAGGAAGGCAAACGCCACGGTAAAGAAGAACGACGTGGAGAACTGCGGATCGGACAGCGCGCGCACGTAGTTCTCGATACCGACAAAGTGCGCGTTACTAATGATAATAAACTGGCAGAACGAGAGATAGAAGCCCTGGATAAAGGGAATCACGAACCCGATCATAAACGCCAGGCACGTGGGCAGCATAAAGAGCGGCCACCAGCGCTTGAGTGCTTTGCCCATAAAAAGGTCCTTTCAATATGCAGGGGGCGGGCAAACCTACGTCTGCCCGCCCCCTGTCGCTAATCAGATAGCTTGGGCAGCAACTGCTTACTCGGAAGCAGCCTTCTCGGTCTTCCAGCCATCGACGAAGGCGTTCTTAACGCCGTCCCACTTGCTGTTATCGGCAGCGTAGGCAATCAGAGCCTGCTTGAGGTTCTTCTTCCACTCCTCGGAGGGAATGTAGACGAAGTCCCAAGCGACGGTCTTCTTGCCGTCCTTGGCCATGGCAACGGCCTGCTGCGAGAAGACGTTGGTGGTCTCCTTGGCGCTCTTGAACGGAGCGGTCAGACCCATCTTGTCGGCGATGATGCTGGTCGGGGTGTCAGCGGTGACGCACCAATACATGAAGTCCTCGGTGGCCTTCTGGGCATCCTCGGAAGCCTGGGAACTGACACACCAGTAGTTCTCGCCGCCGGAGCACAGGCCCTGGTTCTCCTCGCCGTCAACACCGATGTAGATGGGCATCATGCCAATCTGATCGTCGGTCATGCCGGCCTTGACGAGGTCAGAGTAGGCCCAAGAGCCGTTCTGGTAGAAGACGGCCTTGCCGGTTGCGAACTCGTTGGTGGCGTCGTCGCCGGTCTTGGAAGCAAGCTGCGAAGGATCGCAGGTGGAGTCGGTGATGTACAGGTCGAAGATCTGCTTGTAGTTGTCGAGGAACTCACCCTTAATCTCGTCGTCCTCCTGGTTGTGCTCCTTCTCAAACTCGTAGTAGAGCGGCATGTTGGCAAGGTGGGTGGTGTAGCGCCAGCTGGAGGAGTCGTCCATGCCGGCGGAAGTGAAGGCACCCTCGACACCAAGCTCGTCCTTGCGGGCCTGGATGTCGTCGGCACAAGCCTTCAGCTTGTCGAAGGAGTTGATGTCCTCGGCCTTGTAGCCAGCCTTCTCGAGCAGCTGCTTGTTGTAAATAATGCCGAAGCTCTCCTGAACCCAGTCGATGCACACATCCTTGCCGTCGGACTGCAGAGCCAGGGAGTCATCAATGAGCTCACCGCGCAGCTTGGTATCGGACAGGTCGGCGCAGTAATCCTTCCAGTTCTTAAGACCGGTGGGGCCGTTGACCTGGAACAGGGTCGGAGCGGAGCTCTTGGACATCTCGGACTTAAGCTTCTCCTCGTAGGTGTTGGAAGCGGCGGTCACGATCTTGACCTCGACGCCCTTCTCCTTCTTATAGGCCTTGGCGATCTCCTTCCACTCCTTGTCGACCTCGGGCTTGAATTGGAGGAAGTAGACCTCGGCAGCGTCACCAGAAGCAGAGGAGCCGGAGCCGGCAGAACCACCGCAACCCACGAGGCCCAGACCAAGAACTGCAGCCGCGGAACCAGCAAAGCCCAGGAACTGCCTTCTGCTCATTTCGTTCTTCATTACAATCCACCCTTTCACACCGTGGCGGCACCCTTTGCCGCCGCCTTCGGAGATTGGCTCGGGGACTTTGCCCCTTTTGCTGATTTGAACGATACGCTATTTGGAGAGTTGTTTGAACAAGTATTACTAGAGCGGTAGAAAAACTTCGGTGAACGGTAATTTCAACTTGATACTTGACAAGTTTTGTATAAACAATTATTTGTTATCGAATACAGAGAAAACGCCCGGTCAAGCCGATGTACCGTTGGTTTGACCGGGCGTTTTCGCTTTGAGGGCATGAGTCTCGTCAGGCTGCGAGCTAGCCGGCTATCGCTTGGAGTTGACGCGGTAGTGGAAGATCTCGGGGTGTGTGCGAGTGTGCGTCACTTCAAACAAGATGCCATCCGAGGTGTACGACTGGCTCTCCATGACGGCAACGCAGTTGTATTTGCCGAGGTCAAGATAGCTGCAGTCTTCATCGTTGGCGAGTTCGACACTCACCGTACGACGGCTCGCCATCACTTTGACACCGCGCTTGTGCTCCAGATAGCCGTAAATAGAATCTGCCGCGATCTCGGGAGTCAGGCCCTTGGCGATCGACGCCAAAAAATAGCCATGGTCCACTTGGCGCGCGTTGCCGTTGAGGCTTCGGACACGCACTACGCGAATCAACTCCTCGCCCACCTTAAAGCCCAGGTGACGAGAGAGTTGCTCGGTGCAAACCAGATGTTCGAAAGACTTAACGTCCGTCGATGCAACGGCATTGTTGCGCTTTGCAAACTCGCCAAACGACTCAACCTCTTCGAGTGCGCCCAACATGTCGGTTTCGCCCTTAAGCCAAATAACGCGCACGCCCTTGCCGTGTATGGGCTGCACAAACATCCCGTCGGCCAGCATACCCAAGGCGCGACGGACGGTATTGCGAGTGCATCCGAACTCCGCGGTCAGCTCGGCTTCGGTTGGCAGCATCTCCTGAAACGCATAGGTCCCATTAATGATGCGCGAGCGTATTTCTCGGTAGATTCCTTCGTATATCGCTTTTGGCATTGTTTCACCTCTACATTATTCATTTCCGGCTAGGCACGATAGCATTTCTTAAAGTTGTTTAAACCGAATATCGGTAAAGCGACAGGATTTAACCGTTGACGGTTTCTGTCATGCCCAAATCGGTTTCGCTCAAAACTGCCGGTACGACAATCGTCTGGTCCTCTACAATGAATCCATTGTTTAAACGTTTCCCCACGCGCAACGCGCCTCGATATTCGGAAGGCAGAACATGCTGCAAAAAATCCAACGCTTTGGCGGGGCAATGTTCGCGCCAGCCATGCTGTTTTCTATATCAGGCCTCATGGTCGGCGTCTCCGCTCTCGCAACGACTGCGGACATCGTCGGCGATCTCGCCGTATACGGAACCCCTTGGTACGCTTTTTGGACCATCATCCAGCGCGGCTCGTGGACGGTCTTTAAACGCCTCCCGCTCCTTTTTGCCGTAGCGCTGCCCATCGGTCTTGCCCAAAAACAACCGGCTCGTTGCTGCCTCGAGGCTCTCGTCGCCTATTTTGCCTACTGCTTCTTTTTGAGCGAGATCATTAAGCTGAGCGGAGACAATCTTGGACTTAAGTACCCGTCGTCTTTGACCTCCGCCAGCGGTATCACCATCATCGACGGCATCAAGACGCTCGACACCGGCATTATCGGCCCGCTGGCGGTATCGGCAACCGTCGTCGCCATCCATGACCGCTTCTACGATGCCAAGGTTCCCGATTGGCTCGGCACCTTCTCGGGCTCCTCGCTGGTCTACCTCATCAGCTTTTTTGCCGTGTTTGCCCTTGCTGCTATCTCGGCCGCCATCGTGCCCTACGCATACGATGTAACCGATACGCTGCGTCACGCGCTTGCAGGCGTCGGTCCTTTTGGCGTGGGCATCTTTGTCTTTTTAGAACGAGCACTCGAGCCCTTTGGCCTGCACCACCTGCTCTACATGCCGATCTACTACGACAACCTGGTCATTAACGACGGCATCTACGCCACGTGGAGCAGTTTGCTCCCCATCCTCTCCCATAGCACGCGCCCCCTTAATGAACTTGCGCCGTGGGCCGGTTTTACCGCCACCGGCTGGGTCAAGCTCTTTGGCCTTCCTGCCATCGCAGCTGCGTTCTACTCCACCGCAAAACCCGAGCGCCGTGCCGGCCTCAGGGTCATCCTTGCTCCCGCCATCATCGCCTCGGTGGTTTGCGGCGTTACCGAGCCACTCGAGTTTCTCTTTATGTTCACCCACCCCGGGCTCTTTTTGCTCTACGCCGTCTTATCGTCTTGCCTTGCCACAACCATGAATCTCTTTGGCATCGTCGGCATCTTCTCGGGCGGCCTGATGGAGATGGCAGCCTTCAACTTTATTCCGCTCATGCGCACGCATGCCGGTGCCTATCTTTTGGCGCTCGGTATCGGCCTTGCCTTTAGCCTCATCTTTTTTGTTAGTTTTCGAGCACTCATCTTGGTCTATGACCTTAAGACACCGGGCCGCGAGGATCATGTTGCCAATCGCGCGGCAATCGATTGTTTAACGGGAAGCGACTTTGCCAAAGAGCAATCACCCAATGACGAGGTCGATAGTCGATCCGATCAAGATCACGTCCTCGCTGAGCGGGTAATTCAGCTTTTAGGTGGCGTTGGCAATATCGTGGGCGCAACCAACTGCGCCACGCGCCTGCGCGTCGAGGTCGCAGACCCTTCCATCGTTGCAGATAACGCGTCGTTTGTCGCGGTGGGCGCCAAGGGCCTCATCATTACGGGCAAGACCGCCCAGGTGGTCATCGGCATCTCCGTTCCCCGCGTTAAAGAGCATTTTGACCAGATCATGGGCCTCGAGCCGGAATTTGTGCCCACCACCTCGGCCTCCCCTGCCGCCAGCGCAGCCCATAAGCGCGGCGCTATTTGCTTCTTCGATATCGACGGAACGCTCGCCTGGCAAGACCCCAGGCTCGCCCAAGACCTTCCCGAAGACGAGCGGGACCTCTCCCCCTATCCCAACGAGGCGGTTTCGCAGGCAATCCGCGAGTTTGTCGCCAACGGCAACATGGCCTTTATCTGCACGGGACGCACCCTGAGCTGCATCCACCCCAAACTTCTTGAGCTGCCTTGGACCGGCATCGTCTGTCTTGCGGGCGGTTACGCCGAGATCAACGGACACGCAATTCGCGATCTGTCGATGACGCCCAGCATGCTGCAGCGTCTTGCCCCCTACCTTGAGCAATCGGGCGAGGTCATCCGCTTTGAGGGCCTCAACGGCGTCGTGCGCATGAGTGCCGATGCCCCCGATGCCCCCGGATACGCGCGCACCCTGGGCGACGCAGTCACGCAGCTGCAGCATTACAGTGCCTACAAGATCTTGATGTCTACATCGCTCGCCAACCACATCGCTCAAGATAAGGCACTTGAGCCGCTGCTGTGCTTTAACGAGCTCGAACTCGAGGTAACCGAAATCTCGCCCCGCGAATGCACGAAGCGTGGGGGCATCCAGTCTGTACTCGACGCCCTCGACCCCCACCACGGAACCGTATACGGCATTGGCGACGCCAGCAATGACGTCTCGCTGATGAACGCCGTCGATGTCGGCATTGCGATGGGCAACGCACCGGACTATCTCAAGGATAAGGCCGATTACGTGACCGACACCGTCGATCATGACGGTGTCGTTGCGGCGCTCGAGCATTTTAGGCTGATTTAGGCGCGCTCCATCAAACGCACGCCCGTTGTCCTAAATCGCCAAAACTGCCGCGCCAAACGCCCTGATGTGGCAATATGTTGTCTGCATATTGCACCAATGCAACCTCAGAAAGAATGCGAGAACCCGTGTCCAGTCCGTTTACCAGCTTTTTAGCCCAGCACTTTGACCAGATTAACGACTATCTGGCCACGTTCTTTGACGGACAGGCGACCTCTGCCGATATCGAGCGCTACCTGTACGCGCCACTCTCGGCTTTTACGGCCAACGCCGGCAAGCGCCACCGCCCGCTTATCTGCATGCTCGCCGCAACCGCAGTGGGCGGTAGCTTTGAGAGCGCCCGCAGCGCCGCGGCAGCTATCGAGCATTTCCAGTCGGGCGCGCTGATCCACGACGACATCGCCGACAACGGACAGCTTCGTCGAGGCAAACCCTGCATGCACCTTACCGAGGGCACGGGCCTTGCCATCAATTGTGGCGACCTGGCGCTCACCATGGTCACCAAGACGGTTCTCGACGACCCCACGCTGGAGTCCGACGTGAAGCTGCGTGTGCTCCACGAGCTTACCGAGATGATCGTCCGCACCATCGAGGGTCAAGCGCTCGACCTGGGTTGGGTCCGTGACGGGCGCTTTGATATCTCGGTTGATGACTACCTGGACATGGCGACGCACAAGACCGCGTTTTACAGCGGAGCCACGCCGCTTGCCGCCGGAGCCATTATCGGCGGCGGCAGCGATGAGCAAATCGAAGCGCTGCGCGCCTTTGGCCTGCACACGGGCCTTGCCTTTCAGATTCAGGACGACCTGCTCAACCTTGTCGGCACTAAGGAAGCCGCCAACAAGGACTTCCGCACCGACATCACCGAGGGCAAGCGCACGCTTGTCGCCGTACACGCCCTCTCTGATGAGCGCCACCACGACGAGGTCGAGGCGATTCTTTCCTCGGGCACCGATGATCCCGCGCAGCTCGCACGCGCCGTGGAGATCTTCCAGGAGACCGGCTCCATCGATTACGCCCACACTTACGCGCTCGACCTGACCGCTAAGGCCAAAGCGGCCATCGAGAACGTTGAGCTTGATCCGCACGCACGCGAGCTGTTCCTCTCCATGGCAGATTTCTTTGTGGAGCGCCTTAACTAACGGGGGTTATAAAACCTGTCAGCAGCGTATTTAGGCACAACTTGCTACACTGTTGAGTGAATGTTTATGCATCCCTTTGCGTTGTCTATCCGACAGACGCTCAAATAGTACGAATGGTACGCCGAAAGGGGTTCGTTCATGGAACCTATTACAACGGGCATGCAAGGAGCAGCCGTCGAAGACGTGCAGTCTCGTCTCCTGCAGCTCGGCTACACGATTGATGCCGCCGAAGTCACCGACAAATACTTTGGAGCCACCACTGCGCAGGCCGTCAGCACCTTCAGGCTCGACAGCGGCCTTGCTGCCGGTCATGCCGTCGATATCCCCTGCTGGAGCGCCCTTGTAGACGCTTCGTATAAGCTGGGCGACCGCACTCTCTATCTGCGCATGCCCAATTTCCATGGCGCCGATGTGCAGGCCCTGCAGCGCGCTCTCAACGTTTTGGGCTTTGCCTGTGGCGAAGACGACGGCTACTTTGGTCCGCATACCGAGGCCGCCCTGCAGCAGTTCCAGGAAAATGTCGGCCTGTTTGCCGACGGCATGGCCTTCCAGGACACCTACGCCTACATCAACCGCCTGCACCATGTGTGGGAGGGCAAGCCCTCGGTCACCGAAGCCGAGTCCCGTATCGGTTTTGCTCGCGCCGCCAACGTGCTCGAGCGCTTCCAGATTGCCGTTATCGGCGAGGACCCCATCGCACGCAGCGTTGCGTCGCGCATGTGGAATATCGCCACGGCAACGACCGACAACAGCGGCATGATGCTCTGCGACTCCGAGGTCCCAACCGACGTTGACCTGGTGCTCGAGATCGCAAGCGATGAGCTGCCCGCAGATGCAGCGCCGCGCGCCACGATCGCCCTCGCCGAGTGCCACAACCTGGCCCAGCGCATCCGCACCGCCAATGTCGCCGCGCAGCAGAAGCCGGCTCGCATTCGCATTGAGCTCACGGGCATGACGCGCTACAACGGCACCTTCACGGCCAGCGACGCGCAGACACTCGCCGTACGCCTGCTCGATGGCGTTTGCGATGCCCTCGCAGATTAGGTAAACTAAACGAGTTGCTTTTGGGCAACGCCACACATTGGGACGTAGTTCAACGGTAGAACTCCGGTTTTTGGTGCCGGCTGTTGGGGGTTCGAGTCCCTCCGTCCCAGCCATTAAAATTGAGCGCCCTGAGCCCATAACGGCCCAGGGCGCTTTCTTGTGGGCAAGCGGAGGGATTCGAACCCGCAAGGGTGCAGAGCTGAGGAAACGCGAAGGCGCCCCAAGCCCATTAGGACCAAGAGCGCCTAACATCAAGAAAATATCAGCCCAGTTCCGAAAAGCGAGCCGCATGCAACAACCAGGTAACCACAGGCCCCGGGAGAGCGGGGACACCGGCTTAGGTTTATCGCGAGTTCCGCACGAACAGGAGGCCACTTAATGTGGCCTCCGTCGTGAGCAGGACTGTAGAGCAGGAAACTTCATCAGTGCCCGCCCCACGGGAAACCGGCGGGATGGACCAGTTCAGATGGGGCTTTGATGCATGGGTGGTCTGTTGTTGTGCAAATGGGTATCATACTGTGGTTATTGCATCGACTCTGTGATGCATGTTTGTACGTTCCCGGCGGTCGGTTTGCCAGAAGCGCCCCGTCGGTTGTTCCAGACCCGTTTCGAAGAAAGGAAACCACACTAACCTATGGCAGCTAAAAAATCATCTCCCTTGAAGATCATCCCGCTCGGCGGCCTTGACGGCATCGGCAAGAACATGACGGTCTTCGAGTGCGGCGACGACATGGTGCTCGTCGACGCCGGTCTCATGTTCCCGGATGACTCCCAGCCCGGTATCGACCTGGTTCTTCCCGACTACACCTATGTTCTGGAGAACGAGGAGAAGCTCCGCGGTATCGTCGTCACCCACGGCCACGAGGACCACACCGGTTCGCTTCCGTACCTGCTGCAGGACCTCAACAATAAGGTGCCCATCTTCTCGAGCAAGCTGACGCTTGGCTTTATCGAGGGCAAGCTTTCTGAGTTCCGCATCCGCGCACCCAAGTTCCGCGAGGTCAAGGGCGGCAGCCATGTCAACCTCGGCGGCATCTCGCTCGACTTCTTCTCGATGACGCACTCCATCCCCGGCGCTCTGGGCGTGTTCATCCGCACCAACCAGGGCACCGTTATGCACACCGGCGACTTTAAGCTTGACCAGACGCCCATCGATGGTGTCACGCCCGACTATGCCGCTATCAGCCGCTTTGCCAAGCAGGGCATCGACCTGCTGCTGTCCGACTCCACCAACGCCACTGTTCCCGGCTTTACCAAGTCCGAGGCCGAGGTCGGTCCCAACTTGCTGCACGCCATCAAGAACGCCCCGGGTCGTGTGTTCGTCGCGTCGTTCTCGAGTCACATTCATCGTTTGCAGCAGATCTGCGATGCTGCCCGCAAGTGCGGTCGTAAGGTCGTTGTGACCGGTCGCTCCATGCTCACTAACACCCGTGTGGCGCGCGAGCTGGGCTACCTCAACATCGACGATGCCGATATTATCGATGCCTTCGACATCGATAACCTGCCTGACGACAAGATCGTTGTCATGTGCACCGGTTCGCAGGGCGAGCCGCTGTCGGCCCTGTCTCGCATGGCCAACGGCGAGCACAAGACGCTCTCTATCCACGAGGGCGATACCGTCATCCTCTCAGCAACTCCTGTTCCTGGCAATGAGAAAGCCGTCCAGCAGGTCGTCAACAGCCTGGCCAAACTCGGTTGCGACGTGTGGGATAAGAACCGCGCTCTCGTTCACGTCTCCGGTCACGGTAGCCAGGAGGAACTCAAGCTCCTGATGGCCATGGCCAAGCCCACCTACTTTATGCCGGTTCACGGCGAGGCCGTGCATCTGCGTGCCCATGCCCAGCTTGCTCGTAAGATGGGCATCAAGGACGATCACATCTTTATCCTCGATAACGGCGACACGCTCGAGATGCGCGGCGGTATCGTCAAACGCGGTACGCCCGTCGAGTCCGGCGTCGTCTACGTCGACGGCCTGCGTATCGGCGATACCGACCCCATCGTCCTGCGCGATCGTCAGAAGCTCGCCAACGACGGTATGGTTACCGCTGTTGCCATCGTCTCGCTCAAGCACAAGAAGATCGTGGCCATCGAGTTCTCGGGCCGCGGCGTCTCGTTTGCCATCGACGACCAGTTCTCCGAGGATGCCTCCGCGTCCATCATGAAGACGATCGAGAAGGGCAAGTTCAGCTTTACGAGCAGCGGTTCCGATGCCATTCGCAAGGCCGTGCGCGACTCGCTCTCTAACTTTATCTGGAGCCGTACGCGCACCCGTCCGATGATCATCCCGGTCGTCATGGAGGTTTAGTTTGGCGCGCGGATCTGCACAAAACGCCAAAGGCAATAAGGCCAACAACCAACCGGCATCTGCTAAGGGTGCCGGTTCCCATCTGCGTGCCAATAAGGGCCACGAGGCGGACTTTGACGATTTTGAGCCCTTGGTCGAGCCCTCGGCCAACCGCGATATCGCCGGCGTGGTCATAGCCGTTTTGGCGATTGCGTCCTTCATTGCCGTGATTTCGCCGGCGACCGCACCCGTTACGGCTGCGGTTGCCGGTTTCTACCACCTGGGCTTTGGTCTGGGCGCCTACGTGCTGCCGATCGTCATTTTGCTGTTTGCCGCCACGCTTTTTTTAGGCGAGGACTCGCCGCTCAACGTGCGCTCTGTTGCGGGCGGCGCCGTGGTCTTTATCGCCGTCGTCTCCATTCTCTCGCTGATGGTGCCGGGTACGAGCGACTCGTGTGACCTTATGTTCACGCCGCAAAATTTGTCCGCCTCGGGTGGCTACATCGGTGCGTTTATTGCGAGTGCGCTGCAGAATGCCCTGGGTAAGCCTATCGCGATGGTAGTCCTGTTGGGCCTTGTCGTCGTGGGCTTGGTCATCATCGGCTTTTCGGTTGGCGGCGTTTTGCGCTCTGCTCGCGACCGCGCGGCCGATTTTGCCGAGCGCCGTCGTGCCGATGTTAACGCGAGTCCGTGGGGTGACGACGAAGCCCTGTCGGTGCCCGGCGTTGCCCGTCCGCACCTGAGCATTCTTCGTCAAAAGGGCTCCGATGCTGCCGTGACCACGGTCATGGGCAACGATGTGGACCCGGTTTTGGACAATGACGACGAGGACGAGGATCCGTTTGTCGACGTATCCGATGCCGTGGAGGCCGAGCGCGCTAAGACGACGCTGCTGCCGCGCCGCCATGCCAAGAAGGGCAAGGCCACGCCTAAGCTCAATACGAGTGAGCCCGACCCGTCCTGGTCCGATAGCGAGATTGAGCTTACCGAGGGCGATGACGAGGACGACGAGGCTCCGATTGAGACCGCAAAGACAACTTTGCTGCCGCGTCGCCATGCAAAGCGCGACCAGGTAACCGGTCAACTTTCGATGGAAGACGACCCCGATAAGATCGACGAGTCCGAGCCGCCGTTTGCCGTGAATCCTGTCTCGGCAGCACCTCAGATTCCCGACTTCTTGAAGCATCCCAAGGTTGCCGATGCGCCTGCCTCGAGTGCCGTCGAATCGGCTGCGGCTAGCGATGGGGGAGCGGACGGTGGCGCCGCAGATAACGAGGGCGAAGAAGAGGACGGCCTCAAGCTTCCGCCGCTCGAAATCCTGCATGCCAACCCGCAGTCGGCTTCCGCCGCGTCTTCGGACAAGGAGTTGGAGCAGACCGCTGAGTCACTGCAATCCACCTTGCTTGAGTTTGGCCGCAGTGCCCGCGTGGTCGGCTGGATCGCCGGCCCCACGGTGACGACCTTTAAGCTGCAGCCTGGTGAGGGCGAGCGCGTGAGCAAGATTTCGAGCCTCGAGGACGATATCGCGCTTTCGCTCGCTGCCCAGTCGGTACGTATCTTTGCCCCGATCCCCGGCACCTCGCTCGTGGGCATCGAGATTCCCAACCGCAAGCGCCAGAACGTCAACCTGGGCGACGTTCTGCCCTATGTGAAGGGCGGTCCGCTCGAGCTAGCCATTGGTCGCGATGCCGAGGGCACGCCGGTTGTCGCCGACCTTGCCAAGATGCCCCACCTGCTGATCGCCGGTACGACCGGTTCCGGTAAGTCGGTCATGATCAACTCCATCATCACGACCCTGCTCATGCGCGCGCTTCCCGAGGACGTTCGCCTGATCATGGTCGACCCCAAGCGCGTCGAGCTTGCGGGCTATAACGGTCTGCCGCATCTCTATGTGCCCGTGGTGACCGAGCCCAAGCAGGCCGCGAGCGCTCTGCAATGGGCCGTGTCCGAGATGGAGCGTCGCCTGAAGGTCTTCGAGCGTCTCAACGTGCGTAAGATCTCGACCTACAACGAAAAGCAGGCCGCCGGCGAGTTTGAGCATTACGATAACCCGCCGCAAAAGATGCCCTACCTGGTCATCATCATCGACGAGCTTTCGGACCTGATGATGGTCGCCGGCAAGGACGTGGAGGCCTCGATTGTGCGTATCGCCCAGCTGGGCCGTGCCGCCGGTATCCACCTTATCGTGGCCACGCAGCGCCCCAGTTCCAACGTAGTGACGGGTCTCATCAAGGCCAATATTACCAACCGTATTGCCTTTAACGTCGCTACGGGCATCGATTCTCGCGTCATCATCGACCAGATGGGCGCCGAAAAGCTCACCGGTCTGGGCGATATGCTGTTCTCTAAGGTCGACTGGGGCAAGCCTCGCCGTATCCAGGGCTGTTTTGTCTCGGACGACGAAATCAACGAGATTGTCGAGTTCGTCAAGTCGCAGAGCGAGCCTGACTACCACGAGGAGATTCTGTCTGCCGTGGCGCCCGCTTCCATGTCCATGGCGGGTGGCGGCGGCATTGTCCGCACCGGAGTCGCCGAGCCGCAAGACGATGATCCGCTCATTTGGGAAGCCGCCCATATTGTGGTGGAATCGCAGCTGGGCTCCACATCTGGCCTGCAACGCCGTCTGAAGGTTGGCTATGCGCGTGCCGGGCGTATTATGGACATGCTGGAAGAAAAGGGTGTCGTCGGCCCGCCTGACGGTTCCAAGCCGCGTGAGGTTCTGCTGGACGAAGAGGGTCTTGCCGCGCTGAAATCTGTCGACGCCGAGATGGCACGTGAAGATCGTGAGTTTGGAGGATTCTGATGGCTGCACGCTTTGGTGACATGCTGCTCGAGCAGCGTCGCCGAATGGGCCTTTCCATTCAGCAGGTCGCCAACACCATCAAAATCAGGCCGCAGATCATCGAGTTTTTCGAGACCGGTAACTTTGCTTCGATGCCGCCGCGCGGCTATGCGCAGGGCATGATTTCGAGCTATGCTCGCTTTTTGGGCCTCAATCCGCGCGAGGTCGTCAATGCCTACTTTGACGACCTGATGGCATACGAACGCGAGACGTCGCAGCAGGGCGGTCGTTTTCAGGACGCCGCCGGCTACGTCAATTCGCGTTCCTCGGTCGATAACGGGCGCTTCCTGATGGTTCAGAGCGGTCGTTCGACCCGCTATGGACAGCGTCCTCAGCAGGCCGGTTATATTACCGAGACGGGTTCGGGCGAGGAGATTCGCTCACAGCGTGACCGGTTCCGCAGTACGCCGATGCCCGAGGACCGCGCACTTCCCGCTGCCCGCGGCGTTGCGCGGGACCCTCGTGTTGGCTACGGCGACGGCGGCTATTCCGATCGCGGTTACCGTGGTGCCTCTACGGGACGCTCTCGCGGTGGCTATGCGGATGCCGATACCACGCAGGTGACGCCGCGTCTTCGCTCTCAATCACAGCCGTATGGCCAGCGCTCTTCGGCTCCGCGTTCGGGCCAGCGTGGCTATCAAGGCCGCGGTGAACTTGCGCCCCGCTCGGGTCAGCGCAGCCTTCAGGGCCAGGGTGGCTATCGCGGCCGTTCCGATAGTAATCGTGGTCGTATGCCTCAGGGAGGCGGCCGCAACAGTTCCAGTCGTGGACGCGGCGGATCACGTACTCCTCATAACAACGGGCTCGATCCGCGTATCGTCTACGCCGGCATCGGTGCCGTGGTGTTGCTGCTGATTGTGCTCATCGTGGTGCTTCTGCGCGGCTGCGCATCTTCGGCGCCCGAGAACACGCCCGAGACGCCCGCTGCCACCAAGACGACGACCAAGAAGTCTTCTAAGAAGACCGAAACGGTCGACGAGGACGAAGACACCGATGAGGCTACGGATGAGTCGGCTGATTCGGACGCTACCAAGACGACGGCCAAGAAGGAAGAGAACGAGGTCACGAAGGTCAAAGTCTCCGTTGCCAAGGGAAAGACCGCGTGGATTGAGGTCAAGGTCGACGGCAAGTCGGTCTATGGCGCCCAGGCGACTGGCCCCTTTGAGCAGGAGTACACGCCCGAGTCCTCGATCGAGATCACCACGTCCAAGCCTTCCGATGTCACCGTTACCAAGAACGGTGAAAAGGTCCGTTACGATACCAAGACCTCGGGCGTGGCGCGTGTGACGATCACTGTTCCCAAGAAGGAGACGACCGATTCCGAGAATGGTGAAAGTTCTGATGGTACCGACACCACCGATGGTGCCGACACCACCGACGGCACCGATGCCCAGTCCACGGATGGCGCCGATACCGCATCTGACGGTCAGACGCCCACCGATTCCACCGACTATTCGTACGATAGCTACTAAGCCGCTCGTACGCGAAAGGAAACATCATGGCTAAAGATTCCAGCTTCGACGTCGTGTCCGAGGTCAACATGCAAGAGGTCGACAACGCCTTCCAGCAGACCACGCGCGAGATTTCCCAGCGTTATGACCTTAAGGATTCCGGCGCCACGATCGAGCTTTCGAAGGGCGACAAGCT